>JAISRG010000053.1 GCA_031273725.1 Puniceicoccales bacterium | reverse complement strand
GCTGCTGAGTTGTGGTGCTGCTGAGTTGTGGTGCTGCTGAGTTGTGGTGCTGCTGAGTTGTGGTGCTGCTGAGTTGTGGTGCTGCTGAGTTGTGGTGCTGCTGAGTTGTGGTGCTGCTCCTCAATATAATTTTATTGTTCATTCCCGCCATTGTAAAGAACATTTTGCGGTTTTAAAGAAAAAATTGTGAAAATTGTTTAAAAAGTTTACAAATGGTTACATTCATTGATTTTTTGTTGTGAAATCAAACGCTGCTTCTAGACCGGCACGTACGGGGTCATTCGATAGCCGTGCATAGATTGCTGTAGACTGTGGCGATTTATGGCCAAGCGACTTTCCTATTACCACCAGACTTACTCCTGCTATTGCCTGGTAACTGCCATTGGTCCTGCGAAGGTCATGGATACGCAGGTTTTTTAACCCAGCTCGGTTTAGGACCCGTCTCCAGGCTGTCTTTGTTTCAGTTAGGTGTCCAAGTTTACTTCTATTGCTCGGAAACACCCATGGTATTGATGCCTTCGATGATACCCGGCTTTGTAATATTTCTAAAGCCTGATTGATCAATGGAATTCTCACAGCTTCTCCATTCTTCGTATCAGGTATCCTCCATTCGTTTATGCTGAAATCTATATCTTCCCATCTCATTTCGGATACATTACCACAACGGGCTCCAGTATATAGACACATGAGAAAAAAGTCTCTCATGTCTCTATTTGGTTCGGACTCCAATGCCTCCATGAATTTTGGCAATTCGTCATGTAAAATAAATCGGTCTCTCTTTTGTTCCTTGAATTTCTTTATCCTAGTGGCCGGATTGGCTCCTTCCCATCCCCATGCTATCATTTTATTGTAGATGGTAGAAATGCAGGCCAATAGTCTATTTGCGGCATATTTCCCGTTTTCACTACCGATACGTTCGTGGAAAGTTTGTATTTCATATTTTGTTATTGTAGATAACGGTCTTTTAAACCAATGTTGAAGAAATCTGTTTACCTGGCGTTCATCTTCTCTCCTGGAACTTTCTTTTTTTTCTATCTTTGCATACCTCTCTATGTACATTTGAAATGCTTCGCCGAATGTTTTTTCGCCAGAAAGTTTATGTTTCTCTTCGCAGGGATTTTTCCCTTCCGCGATTTGTCCTTTGATTTTTTGTGCCGCTTTCCTTGCTAGCTCCACCGTCATGTCGGGAAAGTGCCCGAGGATTATTCGTTTTATTTTTCCCTGTATACGTTTTTGTATGAAGAAACTTTTGTGGCCAGTCGCCGTTACATACAAACTTAGGTCTTTCTCTTTTGAATCACAGAATGTTATCATCCCTTTTGGGGGAATTGGCAATGCCATGAGTGCTAACTTCGTAAAATTCATGCTGTTTTTACTTACTTTCATACTTTTCCTTTTTGAATTTATTGCTTCAGTGTTGCTTCAACATACGCAACATTTTTCAACATTTTGCAATACTTTTCAAAAGATTTAATTTCCCAAACCAACCCATAAATCGCATAAAATAAAGGAATTCAACGGTTTACAATATTTTTCAATAAAATTCAAAACAATAATGCGCCAGACTGTAAATCTGTCGAGTTTCACTCTTCAAGCGTTCGAATCGCTTTCCCACCACCACCGATAAACACAGGGATGGCGGGTGATTTTGGCAAAGAAAGTAGAAGCACCGAGGAAAGGTCAATCCCTCAATATTTCCTCAAATTTAATATTCTCTCGACTTGGCTTAAAAATAAACTTCCCCACCTCTGGCGTCATGTTGCCAATTTTTATGACAGACTTTCTCTCGCTCTTAATTTTAATTATGGGACTACTTCCGTTTAGTGCACCACAAAAGGCAAGCTTATTTTAGCCGACTATTGGATAGGTAAAGCTCTTTGTTAAAAAGACGATCTTTGCAGAAAAATAAGAGATATGAGTTGAGCGATTTGAAGGCATTTTACAATAGCATATATGGAGGGATTTGGTGCTTATTTTTCCGAAAATTCTGAATTATTCTTCTTACGCGAATGGTGAAATTAAAGATGGAAATTAACGGCTAAAACACCAGCGCAAATAGCGAAGAAAGCGGCTTGGGTAGAGCGAAAGCGAGATAAGGTAGCATCGAAGAAATTTTTAAATTTTCCGATGACAGTTTCGATGATTGAGCGTTTCTTGAGTAACCTTTTTTCTTCTTCAGGTGCTTTAAAAAATTGGAATAGCTTTAAAAAGTTGGAATAATCCGGCATTTTCGGAAAAATTGTCGCAGAAATTGTCCATGAACACAGTAATAAAACTCTCTGAAATTGCTAACTTTGTTCTTTAAAATTTTGCCATTTGCGTGAAAAACTAAATCCTTGACTTTTTCAACTCCATTCGGTAGATAATCCCATCAAAAAAACTGGGCGAGAAATACATCCCGCCCGTGTAATTTTTATCAAACTAAATCTAACGGTAAGGGGTTACTTTATACCCTTACATGTAGTAAGACTCAAAGGATTTCAATTTGTTCAAAAAAATGAAAAATTTTTTAGAATCTGATTTACAGTCGATTAATTTAGAAGAAATCTCGTCGAGCGTTACTGGGCTTGGCTCAAAAATAAACCTTCCTACCTTTGGTAACATGTTGCCAATTTTTATGGTCGACTTCATTTTAGTGCGCTGTTTAAGAATTTTGTCCGTCTGGGGCAATTTGTTTTCGTAAATCTTCGCAAAATTTTGCACGTTCGGCAATTTGTTTTTCTCCCCCAGAATCTTTGGGGTGCCAAAACTTTTCCGGTTGTTCCATGTAATACTGCCCGGAAACGTTGTATGCGTAATCGTGGCTATATTTGTAATCCCTTTGATTTCCTTCGCGTTTATTGGCCTTGCCATGTCCATCGCGCAACCACAGGGGAACATTTTGCAATCCATTTTGTGCCACATGTGCTCGACATTTTGATAGCGCTAGGTATGTGGAGTTACTTTTCGGTGCTGTGGCGAGGAATACGGTAACGTGCGCAAGATTGAGTGCGCATTCCGGCAGTCCGATTTTTTCACAGGCGTCAAAGCATGCAACTGCCAAGGGTAATGCCCTGGAATCCGCAAGTCCGATATCTTCGGATGCAAATATTACCATACGGCGTGCAATGAACCTGGGATCTTCGCCGCTATCTAACATTTTAGTGAGCCAAAATATTGCCGCATCTGGATCGCATCCGCGCATACTTTTTATGTACGCAGAAATGGTATCATAGTGTTCATCCTCATCGGCATCATATCTCAATGCCCGTTCGCCGGAAAACTTTTCAACGTCATCGACTTTTATTTCCGGTCCAATGGGCAAACTGATCACGATCGTTTCCAGTGCATTCAGAGCCCGTCGCATGTCCCCATTTGATAGCACCGCAATGCTTGTCATAACGGCATCCTGGGCATAACATTTCATCGATCCAATCCCCCGTTCGCCATCTGACAGCGCCTGGGCTAAAATTTTTGCAATCACCGCAGTATTCACGGGGTTTAATTTAAACAGATGGCTCCTGCTCAAAAGGGGAGAGATTACGTAGAAACCTGGATTATGAGTGGTGGCCCCAATCAGCCGAATATTGGCATCCTCCACATCCGGCAACAGTAGGTCCTGTTGAGCTTTGTTAAAACGGTGAATTTCATCGATGAAGAACAAAATATTCTGTTCGGGATGCCTTCCGATACCATAAGAATTTCTCGCAGTTCAGAAACATTTGACAATACCGCATTAATCTTGATGAATTTTGATTTTGTTTCATTTGCGATAACTTCGGCAAGTGTCGTTTTTCCGCAACCGGGCGTCCCACAGAGAATTATGCTGGAAAATGTTCCTGATTTTATGAGTTTTGGCAGTAAACATTTCGGACCGAGTATGTGTTCCTGGCCAACTATATTTCAAGCAGAGTCCTCGGTCGCATTTTTGTGGCTAATGGAATATAACGATGGGAAGTTTTTTCTCCGGATAAGTCGTCAAATTCAAATTCATTCTGTTCGCGCGGTGTCATATTTTACTATTTTATGACGTTTTGGGGCGACTCCTCTCTTGGATTCCCCGAGAAAAAAGTTTAGGAAATTTAAAGTTTCATAGGTCCTCCCATACCCACTTTCTATCAAAGCTTTAGCCCGATCTTTAAAATTTCCATTTCTTTCATAAAACTCCCGGAAAAAATCTTTTAGGGCAATGACGTTTCCATTGTCTACTTTCTCACCCCGCAGGCAAGCCAAATTCAATCTTTTAGTGGAAACTTCTGCTGCCATGACGTATGGACGGACGTCGAGGGCCGTTGCTGAATTCCCCGATAAAATGACATAATCTCCAACGACAACATTCTGGTGGACGGCTGCCCACCACCGATGAAATATTTTTGGCTCAACTTGACCTTAGCGCCCAACATTGAACCGGAGGCCAATATGGTGTGGTCTCCGACTTCACAATCATAGGCAACGTGTGCTCCAGATTGTAACATGCAAGAATTTCGTATTTTTGTAAACCCAGATTCGTTAGTTGAACGGTGAATGGTTACACACTCTCGAATAATGGTATCATTGCCAACGATTACTCCACTGGGAATAGCGGTGTCAAAAGACTCATCCTGCGGAGGTCCACCGATGACTGCAAAACTATCGACAAAACATCTATCTCCGATAATTGTATCACTTCTTACAATGGCATGACTTTCAATAACTGTGCCATTTCCGATTTTGACATCATCCTCGATAAGAGCATAGGGCCCGATTTGCACTTCGTCCCCCAGTGAAACATTTTTGTCAATTATTGCCAAATCGTGCACACCCGACATGATACCCACATCCTCTTAAATACATTGGCCAAGCCAAGGTATTGTTATTTCAATGAAATTTTTATTTGCCGATATGCAGATTAAATTGTGATGCAAATGCCTGTATTTTTTCAATATCTTTCTCGCCCTTACACGATTTCATGATCTTTTGCATCTGGGAAAATTGTTTTAGAAGCGCATTAACATCCTTGAGCTCCACACCAGCACCTTTTGCTATCCTCGTGCGGCGCCAAGAATTAATGATGGCTGATTTAGCGCGCTCTTGGATTGTCATGGATTGGATAATCGCTTCGTTCATTTTCATTTTTTCGTTATCGGAATCCGCCGTTGGAATTTTTGGTTTTCCGGGATGCATTCCCATTAGTATGGACATCGGTCCCATTTTTTTAATCTGCTGGATGCTCGTTAGGAAGTGATTTAGGTCGAGCTCCGCCTTTTTTATCTTTTTCGATAATTTTTCCCGTTCCTGCTCATCGACATGCTGTTGCGTTTTTTCGACGAGGGACACAACATCTCCCATTCCCAAAAAGCGATTGGTTATTCGTTTTGGATGAAATACAGAAAAATCTGCGAGTTTTTCGCCGGTACCAACGAACTCTATCGGGACCCCTTGACATACTTCATCGACAATGCAGCCCCACCACGAGCATCTCCATCGATTTTCGTCAAAATGATACCCGACAGGGATATGGCATCATTGAACGCTTTGGCGATGTTGACGGCTTCTTGTCTAAGGAGATGTCCCCCGTTCTTTGTCGCGTCCCAAAATCACCGATGGAGTATTGACCTTCAATGTTTACTTCTCTCAAATCATTTTCATTGATAAAAACATGCACATATTGCAGAATTTCATCAACGTATTCGTTTGCTATTGAAGCAAAGATCGATTGGCATGCGAAAGCCAAAAGCATAAATACATTCCAGCAAAAGACTTTTAGTGCAAACCAACCGCCTCCGGTTTTTCCCTTGAAAGCATTAACCCATGATTGTCTGGTAGTGTAGACATGAAATTTATCCATAACGAGCGAATTTTCCGTAAAAAAATTGACTCGCATCATAAAAAACCCCTATTATTTTAGTTACCCATAAAACATTTCTATAATGTACTTGATAAAGATAGTCCCATAATTAAGATTAAGAGCGATAGAAAATCTGTCGTAAAAATTGGCAACATGACGCCAAAGATAGGAAAGTTTAATTTTAAGCCAAGCCCAGTCGTGGTCAGTGGGGTTGAGGTCCGACGAATAGGGCGGCAGATAGAGCAGTTGACAACCGACATTTTCGACAATTTCACGAACACGAGGGGATTTATGAAACGAAGCGTTATCCATGATGACAACTTGCCCAGAACGCAATTCTTGGCATAAAACTTTTTCCAATCAAAAGCAAAAGTTGTCGGTATTCGTGTAATCATCGAAGTAAAATGGAGCCATGATCTTTCCACAACAGATCCCGGCGATAACTATTGTCCGCCTATGGCGAGCAGCTCCGCTTCTTTCTCCGATGATCTTAACTCCTTTTTCCGACCAGGTATATTTCTTGATGTCTTGATGGTTTATGCCGGATTCATCTACAAAAACAAGATCTTTTACTTGCTTTTGATTGATGAATTTCGTGAATGCTCTCCGCTTTTCTTTGTCCTGCTTCTTGTATAATATGTTTTTTTATAGGTAATCCCAAGCTGCCTTATTCTGTAAAGAGCAGAAGCATCATTTGCTCGAAATGCCGCTCCTATCTCTTTCAGAGTCTTAACCGGATTGTTCTTGATGTACTCTCTCAACTCCTCTGGGTACAATTTTTTCGGATTTTGAATCTTGCTCTCCGTTGCTGCCAATCTTTCTTCTCGCAGCCTTCTCTCCCACCGGTATATTGTTCTCCTATGCAAGTTGAAAATTTTCATCTCTTCTATTTTCTTCTTTCCGGAGTTCACGTATGCCATCACCTTTTCCCTCAAATCTAATGAATAGGCCTTGGTCATAATTTCCTCCTTTTCCCTTTGTTTTTATCTTTTCTTTGTAAAAGTGTCAATGCTTTTCAAGCACATTATACCAGCATGAGCCCTTATGAAATTTTGCCCTCCTGTTCTCGTAAAGGAATATTTCAACTAAATAACATAGTTCTATAACTGTATTGCACTAAACGAAAAGGTCCCATAATTAAAGTTCAAAGCAAGAAAAAGGTGGTAGTAAAAATCAACAGCATGAACCCAAAAGTAATTTTACGTTAATTTAGTACAGAATATGGTAAAAACATCCATTCTTTCCTTTCTGCCTTCCACTCCTGCTCTATCAGGTTGCCTTTGTTTGGCGACTGAATCTAGAATTTTTTGCTTTTATTCCATTTACTTTAATTTTCGTATATTTTTTAATAGAAAAGGCTTGACAATATTTTTCCAATATAAATTATTGAAACCACAAATCTTAAAGTATTTACAAACTAAATTTAATAAAGGAGAGTTTATGAAAAGATTATTTGAAACAGCCGTAGGTGGACTGAGCGCTGTGGGCTTATGGGCAGCAGCGGGCATGGATTCAGAGTTTTCCTTCGATACGAGCGTTCAGTTTCAGACGGAATATGTATATCGTGGTCGCAACGAGTTCCGCAAAGCATTTACACCTAAAATAAAAAACGGGTATCAGGTTAATGATGAAACTAATATTTATAGTGGAATTGGTTCGGCTCTTGGTATCGAAAGTGAGAATGGCCTAAATCACGTGTCACTTTATCCTCGTGTATCATATGCCGTAACATACCAGTACACAGTTGATGCTGGATTTAAATATCATTCTTATACCTTAATGATAAAAGCATCAGCGAAGCGCAATTCGAGTGAAATTTATGGATTTAAGTATCATTTTTATACTGCTTCTATGATTTCGAGCGTAGGGAATTTGCGATAGAGGGTCATGCCGGGTATTTCTTTGATTTGTCCGATACATTTTCTGGCCTATGACTTCATCTTGGAGCTCAACTTGGATTTGATCAATCGAACAAACCATATGCTTTTAAATTCAAAGAGGAAGATGTTGTTAGCGGTTTTGGTAAGAAAAGGTATTGCTACGATGGGATAAATGCCGATTTATTATATGAACTTAATAGCAATGCTAAGGCTAAAATTGGTATTGCCGATGAAGGAAATTCTGCGAAGAAAGATTCTTTGGTAAATGGCCTTGAAGGTTTAGGTGAAAGTAGAGTGTTTCCAGGGCATAAGAATAGCTTCTGGTTCAATGCTTCTGTCGATTGTTCATTTTAATAAAGGTATCTTTTAATCATTTAACAGCCTCAATTTCGATTGAGGCTTTTTTCAGAGAAATCAAATATCATGCGAATCTCAAAATACGGCGCTAAATGTGGGTGTGGAAATTAGGAAAGCATCAGCGCAAATAGTGGAGAAAGCGACTTAGGGAGAGCGAAAGACAGATAAAGTAACACCGAAGAAGTTTTTAAATTTTCCGATGACACTTTCGATGATTGAGAGCTTTTTGAGCAACCTTTCGTCTTCTTCAGATGCTTTAAAAAGTTGGAATAATCTGGCATTTTCGGAAAAATTGTCGCCAAAATTGTCCATGAATGCCGTCATAAAACTCTCTGAAACTGCTAACTTTGTTCTTTAAAATTTTGCCATTTGCGGGAAAAACTAAATCCTTGACTTTTTCAACCCCATTCGGGAGATAATCCCATCAAAAAACTAAATCTAACGGTAAGGGCTTACTTTACGCCCTTACATCGAGTAAGACTCAAAGGATTGCAGTTTGTTCAAAAAAATGAAAATTTTTTAGAATCGGGTCCCAAGTCGATTAATTTAAAAAAATCTCGTCGAGCGTTACTGGCGTTACTGGGTTTGGCTCAAGAAAAAACTCTCCTACCGCTTGAGACATGAAGCCAATTTCTATGCTCGACTTCATTTTAGTGCGCCGCTTATGAATTTTGTTCTTCGAGAGCAATTTGTTTTCGTAAATCTTCGCAAAATTTTGCACGTTCGGCAATTTGTTTTTCTCTCCCAGAATCTTTGGGATGCCAAAACTTTTCCGGATGTTCCATGCAATACTGTCCGGAAACGTTGTATGCGTAATCATGGCTATATCTGTAATCCTTTTGATTTCCTTCGCGTTTATTGGCCTTGCCATGTCCATCGCGCAACCACAGGGGAACATTTTGCAATCCATTTTGTGCCACATGTGCTCGACATTTTGATAACGCTAGGTATGTGGAATTACTTTTCGGCGCTGTGGCAAGAAATACGGTAACGTGTGAAAGATTGAGTGCGCATTCCGGCAGCCCGATTTTTTCACAGGCGTCAAAGCATGCGACTGCCAAAGGTAATGCCCTGGAATCCGCCAGTCCGATATCTTCGGATGCAAAGATTACCTGACGGCGTGCAATAAACCTGGGATCTTCGCCGCTATCTAACATTTTAGTGAGCCAAAATATTGCCGCTTCGGGATCGCATCGGCGCATACTTTTTATGTACGTAGAAATGGGATCATAGTGTTCATCCTCGTCGGCATCATATCTCAATGCTCGTTCGCCGGAAAATTTTTCAACGTCATCGACTTTTATCTCCGATCCAATGGGCAAACTGGTCACGATTGTTTCCAGTGCATTCAGAGCCCACCGCATGTCCCCATTTGATAGCACCGCAATGCTTGTCATAACGGCATCCTTGGCATAGCATTTCATCGAACCAATCCCCCGTTCACCA
>JAISRG010000057.1 GCA_031273725.1 Puniceicoccales bacterium | reverse complement strand
AAAATTATCCTTCGATAGCCAAAAGGTTTCCTATCATCTTGAAGATGAATCTTCCATAGAAATTGTAAGTCATAATGCAGATCACCAACAGATGGTAGAGCTTATTAGAGTTCTAAATGTTACTGGAGAAGTTAAGGCAATGGATGAATTGGTTAAGTTTGCTAAGAACAAACCTCAGGCTCTCAAAATGCTGGCTAATAGCTCAGAGAAAACTCGTTTAGTTCTTTTATCCCACATGGCAACATTAAATAAGATTACAGATGACGACACGGCAAGGACTTTCTTGGCCATATGTTGTGTTATGGCAGGAGGAGAAATGAAGGCCACCGATGCATCAAATGCAGTATTAGAAGAATTAATGAATTTCGTTTCTAACTATCAGGCCCCCCAAGCGACTAACAGCGATCCAAAAGCATTTTTGTCAGCACTTCGTAAATTTGTAGATTCAAAAGATATTACAATAGTTTATAATGACGAGAATATAGCGCAGATTGTACAATCTAAATGGAACCTTCAAAAAAACAATGGAACAAATGAAATAAATTTATCTGCACTGGTTGAATTTGCGACTAATAATCTGGAGTCACTCGATACGCTGGCGCAGATGGTACAATTTGTGATGAAACTTCAAGAAAACAATGAAACGGATAAAATAAATGAAATAAATACTCATGCATTGGCAGACTTTGCGACTAATTATCCGAAGTCATTCGATAAGCTGGCGCAGTATGACAAACCAATCCCTCCAGGATTTTTAACCGCCTTCCTAGAGTCAGAAGTATGGGACAAAATATTTGAAGAATTAGGAAAATGGAAAAATCTGGATGAATTAGAAGGTGAGAAATTTCTGGCAGAATATGCAAAATTGGAAAAAGAGAGCGACAGAGAGTTGGCCTCGATCCTAGCAAATACGCTACACTCGATAGAAGTAACTCGAGATGAAAATTTAGGCACCATTGATTCAAGCACTTGGATAGAGTATTTTGAAACCGACATAAGAAGTTCTTTTCCTGGCGTCACTTGGTGGAAAATTTCATGGGATCGCTGAAAGCAAAGAAGGTGTATTTTTATGCATTTTTCATCAGCTTTCCGAAACATTGGAGAAACGCAATCGCTGCTGAGGGGCAACATATTGAAATCCATACAAATATTATTTGACATATATCCACGCAGTGTTTTGTTTTAACACAAGAGAAGGATCCTATGAAAAAAACAACATCGCTGAGATCGATAAAATTGCGCCATCCTGATTGTCAGGTTGTGCGCCGTAAAGGTCGAATTTATGTAATTTGCAAAACAAATCCGAGATATAAGGCTCGCCAGGGTTAAACGGGAGGAGAAATAAAATGAAAGATGGTATTCATCCAGAGAAACATCCAGTTTGTTTCGTTGACGTATCAACCGGAAAAAGGCTTGTGGCAACGTCCTCTCTGCATTCTAAGCAAAAAGATATCGTCGATGGTGTTGAATGTTATATCGTTTATTGTGACGTAACAGCAGATTCCCATCCGGCATATACCGGCGAGAGGCGCCTGGTTGATACGGCAGGACGAGTTGAAAAGTTCAATCAAAAATTTTCCCGTGTTCGAAAATAAATATCGTAGCAAAAATTGATGCCGACTTAGCTCAGCTGGTAGAGCACCCGCCTTGTAAGCGGACGGTCATCAGTTCAAATCTGATAGTCGGCTCCATTTTATGGATGAAACCTTAGCTTTAATTTTCGCCGAGGTAGCTCAGTTGGCAGAGCAACGCATTCGTAATGCGTGGGTCGTGAGTTCGAATCTCATCCTCGGCTCCAGGCGCGAAGCCGCATAAATACAGGCCTAGTGGGCGATGGACAGGAGCAAAAATGAAGCGTCAGGGAAAGGTCAAACCACCACCATCCCACCAAATTCATATTTCGCCATTCGCGTAGGAATATATTACAATGGAAGATAAGACATTTGCGAAAAAATCCCCCCAGGGTTTTTCTGTGGGAATTTACTTGGTTTACTGATAGCCCCTAATAAGGCAAGGGTTCGAAGGAGTTGCTAGGTTCGAGGTGGTTGCCCGAGTCATCGGAAGCCCGGTGGGGCAAAGTAGGGAGCGTATCTGATTGTGGAAAGGAAGGTGTTGAAGAATCCCGTGAAAGTGGGGAATCCTGCTGGTTAGCCTTTTTGACGAAGAAAGACCTAAAATCGTTAACGATGAACTCGACATGCTCGACCCGAGTGCCTGTTTTGGTGAGGTATTTGGAAACCTTGACGTCACAGAAGCAGCAGATGTAATTATCGCCGTTGGAGAGTGAGGAATTGATGCGTTCCGCAATTTTGCCGAAAGCGGTGATGGAGAGGAAATCGATTACTGCCTTTTTGGAAGGAAAGTCATATCTGGAAACGCCCATGCGGAACTTGATTAGTGAAGAGGAAGGGAGCTGTTGAAAGGTAGGAGAATAGACGAACCCCATGAGTTGGGAAATGGCACCAGAAGGCATGGGGACAATGTATGTAAGAAAAGTAAAAAGTTGCAACAAAAAATCTTGCAACCTATGGGTAAAAAAAGTAGTATGGGAGTATAAGTGAAGAGTTTCCGAAAGCGGACAACATTGCGGACTGAAAAACTCTTCACCGGAACCCCAGAAAGCGATTTTGCCAGCCAAGGGAAACCTTC
>JAISRG010000080.1 GCA_031273725.1 Puniceicoccales bacterium | reverse complement strand
CAGAAAACCCGAATCAAAGCTTGTTATAATCAAGGATTTGGAGACATTGAACACGTTTAATTTTTTGTTTCAAAAAAGAAGAATTACATGGCATTTGTGGAAAGAATGATTGCAAAAATTTTTCACATATGCCATTGTAAAGAGCCTTACCGGTCCTAGGGCTGATTTCATCGGGAATCTTTCCTAAAATTTTTCATTTTTTTACTTTTCTATTTTGCGATTCGCGTCAGACTTTTTCCGATAGAACCTGGAGGATTTCTACGAAATCCAGCGGCAGTTGTGCTTTTATAAAAATTATTTCTTCTGTGCATGGGTGATTAAAAACAATTTCCGAAGCATGTAACATCACCCGTGATGGGACCACTAATTTCGAAAAATTTTTGTTATACCCATAGGTCGTGTCCCCAAGTATGGGATGGCGCATGTTTGCCATGTGTACCCGAATTTGATGCGTTCGTCCGGTTAAAATATTTACTTGCAAATGTGTAAATTGCTGACCAAAGGATTTCACTACGCGCCACCTGGTGATGGCCTCTCTGCCGCTTGCCGAGACCGCCATTTTTGTACGTACGAACCTATCCCTTTGAACTGGCAAACTGATTTCACCAAAGTTTTTGGTAAATGTTCCGCAAACAATCGTTTGGTATGTTTTTTTAATCTCACGCGTTGCAAACATTTTCACCAGCCGTAGGTATGCCTTATCCGTCTTAGCGAAAATTATCGCCCCACTCGTATCCTTATCTAGTCTATGGACAACACCCGGTCGCAGTGGGTTCCCGGATCCTTTCAATTCACAGTGGGATAAAATTCCTTCAACCAATGTTGGTGCCGACGTACCATTTCCAGCGTGAACCACAATACCAGCCGATTTGTTGATGATGATAATGTCTTCATCTTCGAAAAGTATATCCAGTGGCATGCTGACCGGATTAAGAGTGGTATCATCTGGAACAATTAACCGTAAAACTATCGATTCTCCTCCGCGTAAAACATATTTCGCGGGCACAGGAATTCCATTTACAAAAATTAAGCCTCCATCGAATGATTTTTTCAATTGCGTGCGACTAACACTTTGAAAAAATTCACTCAAAAATTTGTCGATTCTTTTCCCCCTGTCACTTTCCCGAACCACGATTGTTTGTTCGTCCCCTATCATCATATTATTTCATAGCATCATATCATTTTAAAATAGTCGAGGGCTAAACTAACACACAAATTTCCGGCTATTAAAAATACTTTATCCTTGCCCACGTGCTCCATGATTTGCAAAATTATTAGGAGCCCAAACGGAAAAATATCCGCACGAATTTTTGGAACACCATGAGCAATGCGTTCTTCTTCTGTCTTATCCTTCAGTATATCAAACAAATTTCGTATTTCGCCGTGGGTAAGGAAATTCCGCATTTTTTCACCGTTTTCACTGATTAGCAGGCTTGCAACTTTTAAAGTTCCTCCACCGCCAATCAATGTAAACCCCGAAAGGTCTTCATTGTGCAGAGCCAAAGAATCCAATATGCCTTTTATGGCCGTCTGCGCCGTTTCAATATTACACGCTTTGATTAGGTCGAGCATACTTATTGGTAAGCTCCAGGTATTTTGCAAAACCTTGTCAAATTTTGCTATCTCCACGCTGCCACACCCGATATCGAAAGAAATAAACTTTTCCAATTGCGTAAAACGTCGTGCACTTTTTGCTGCCAACGTAGCCTCTTTCGCTCCACTGATGACATGTAAGTTGATGCCCGTTTTTTTTAAAATTTTCTTCTGCAACTCGGAAAAATTTGCCGCTTTCCTTGCAGCCTGGGTGGCAACAGCAATTATTTTCGTTGAATTATGTTTTCTTGCAAGGGCCAAAACTTCTTCGAAAAAATCCATGGTAATTTTGATCTTTTTATCGGAAATATTCATGCCAATTAGCGAACACAGCCTGAATCCCCGGGAGATCCTACCAAGAATTGTTACCGAATCCGAACTACGCATAAATACAGAGGCTTTCATGGAACCACTACCAATGTCAACGACTGTTATGTTATCCTGCACAAAAAATTCCTCAATATCTTTCGATTTGTATGTGTTGCTTGCATTGAATTGTGAAAAAGTCAATTACAACATGTAAAAAACAATGACATTTCGTTTTTACACACGAATGGCGAAATTAAAAAGGAAAATTAACGGCTAAAATACCAATGCAAATAGCAGAGAAAGCGGCTCGAGGAGAGCGAAAGCGAGATAAAGTAGCACCGAAGAAATTTTTAAATTTTCCGATGACAGTTTCGATGATCGACCGTTCCTTGGAATATTCGATGGGTGGTGTAGCAAACATTTTTACAAACCGGCAACGGCATTGAGTCGATAAAAAATTTCCCCCACTTGTTCCTTATCTGTGTCAATTTGTTTTTGCGTCACAATGTTTTTTCTATTGCTCAGATCGTCGATTTTCACAGATAGCTTTATCAGCCTTAGGGTTTGGGGTTTTCATACTTCTCCCCTGAGATTTTTCCTTTTTTTGTCTCTTTATTTCGTCATTCGCGTTAGATTTACCATTTCTTCAATAAATTTCATCGGAAATTTTTGCTTCCCAGAGGTCGCTTATGGAATTTTTGGCTCGACATTTTGCAATCGTATTAAATATCAAAGGCAGTTAGAATAAGGAGAGATGGCAGAGTGGTTTATTGCATCGGTCTTGAAAACCGAAGTGCCAGCAACGGTACCGTGGGTTCGAATCCCTCTCTCTCCGCCATAAATCGCCATAAACATGGACCTGGTGGGCGATGGGCAAAAACTGAAATAAGGCGTCAAGAAAATGTCATTGCCAAAATATTGCCAAAAAACGTTTTCCGAAAATATTTCAGAAAATAAAAGAAAATCAAAAAAACTTAGAAAAGCCGAAGAAATGTTAAATTTTTTAGGAATTTTTACGGAAATTTATTGAATCATGTGAAAAGTCTTACAAGCTCCGGCCCATGGAGCACCATGTAAATAAAGATATACTATCGGGGAGCAGCCGAGTATCGGATAAAAAGTTGTGATAATAAATTACTAAATGTCAAGGAAGCAGCGAAATTTCTTGGAATAAGTTTTCGTATTTTAATAGATTGGGTATATTCCAAGCGCTACCCTGGGTTAAAATCTATCAAACTGTGAGGGGCTAGAAGATTTCTTGAATCAGATTTGATAGAATTCATAGAATCTCGGACATGCACAACTAGCGTAATCTCCGGTAGCAAGGAAAACAAAACATTCATCATATTCCAATCCCCGAAGGAGGGAGTTTCGTGAACAAGCTCAAGAATGTCACCGAAATACAATCTTCCTGCCATATCCTTACACCCTAACAGAAAAAGAAAAGTCTGTACAAAGTGAAAGAAATGGTATATGTGTTCATACAGAGTATGAAGATGAAGGAGTTATTTAACCGATATTTTTGGAAATATGGACAAAGGTTTTGTGAACGTTTGAGCCGAATAATTGGGGGGTTGGCGAGAAGTTGTAAGGCGAGTACTGGCTTGATCGCCCAAGCAATTGCCACCCAAGACAAGATCAATTTTGAGTCCGCTTGGA
>JAISRG010000067.1 GCA_031273725.1 Puniceicoccales bacterium | reverse complement strand
CAAAGTTATATTATATTTTAGAGTGGATCCAAGAGACAACCCAATCGAAAGGCGCGTAGACCTCATTATGTTAGAAAAATAAAGAGGTGATCATTATACTACACTAAATTAATTCAGATCTATGCCTAAAGGAGAATGGGCGAAAAATATGGGTCTAAAAATTGACAACATGTAGCCAAAGGCAGGGGTACATTAATTTAGTGTATCCCTTTTCATCGCAAATTACGTAAATTTTGATCATCATCCTTTCCCATACACGGTTTGGCCAGTCTTTTCGCTGTTTTTACTTGTCTGCCATTTCTTCTTGCCAACTCATTTATGAGGACCGTTCCAAGGAATATGGATATAATAGCTATCGTATTTATGATAGTTGGGATGTGATAAATTTCCGAAAATATCATGTTTGTTCCAACAAATACTAAATTCGCCGCAATACCATATTTGAACATGTGAAATTTATTGATTAACTTGACTAAACATATGTACAGAGACCGAAGACCCACAATCGCAAAGATATTTGATGAGTAAACAAGTATTGGAGTTTTTGTAATGGACAAAACTGCAGGTACCGAATCCACTGCAAATATGATGTCGACGATTTCAATTGTAATCACACATGCCAGTAAAGGGGTGGCATACCATTGGTCCTCACACCTTACGAAAAAAGCCAAATTATCTTCCGAATGTTTTATTTTCAAAAAAGTTTTTATTTTCGTCAGCAAATTATTCGTACTGCCGCATTGTTTTTCTGATTTAAACATTCCAATGGCAGAAATCACCAACATTACACCGAAAATATGAATCAACCACTTAAACTTATTTAACAATGTAATACCCGTGAAAACAAATATCATCCTCATTGCCATGGCACCCACCATACCATATGTGAGAGCTTTTTGTTGGGCTTTATTTGTTACGTGAAAATATGAAAATATCGATATGAATACAAACATGTTGTCGATTGACAGCGATAACTCGAGAACATATCCCGTAAAAAATTTCAAGGCACTCTCGTATCCCAAAAAGAAACATACCAGTAGTCCAAAAAATGCCGCAAATGATATCCACACAATTACCATGTGTGTGTGAAATTTGTGATTTGTGCTGGCATGTTGTGTTTTTTCTAATACAACATTAGCACATAGGCCAATGGTAATTATGATCGAAAATATCCCCCAAAGTTTCCACATTTTGAGTAAAATGCTAGCATTTTTTGTCAAAATTCAACAAATAATGCTTCTATCAAAGCTTTATATTGCTAAAAATTTTTCATTGAACATACTGGCCGTATCCTATCTATGGAAAAAAAATGTGTAATATTTGTATGCTCTGGAAACACTTGCCGAAGTCCCATGGCAGAATATTTGCTTAAAGCTGCTTTGCAAAAAATTAATCTCGCAGATAATTTTAGGGTGTGTTCGGCTGGGATAATGGCGGTTGAGAATGCCAGGGCCAGCGATCTTGCCATACGGGTAATGGAAGATTTTAACCTGGATATCAGTGGACATGTTTCCCAAAGGGCAACGCAGGAACTCTTAGATTCTGCCGACGTAATTTTTTGCCTAGCTGAAAATCACAGAACATTTTTACTATCAAATTACAAAAAAATGAGCAAAAAATGTTTTCTTGTAAGGGAATTTTTAAATGTTAAGGACAAAGACATTTTTGATCCATTTTTTGGAAACATCGATGACTATAGGCGTGTCTGTAATGATATCAGTTCAGCGATGGACTCCATAGTAAAATTTTTGATAAGTAACCATGAAAATTAGTGTTGGATGTGACCATGGAGGGTACAAATTAGCGATGCTTTTGATAAAGTACCTAAGCAAAAGCGACATTGATATTTTTTATTATGGAACTTTTTCCGATGAAACTTCTGTGGATTATCCCGACTACGCAAAATGTGTAGCAGGAGACATTGCTTCTTTCAAAAGTGATTTCGGCCTCCTCATTTGTAAGAGCGGAATTGGTATGAGCATAGCAGCAAACAAGGTACCTAGTGTCCGTGCCGCAAATTGTTGGAATGTAGAAACTGCTAAACTTGCTCGGGAGCACAATGATGCTAATATTTTGTGCCTTGGGGCAAATTTTATCAACGTAAAAACCGCCAAAGAAATATTGGATACATTCCTTAATACGAAGTTTGCGACCCGCCATTTGAAACGTATAGAGAAAATAACCACCCTGGAAAATTTATCATCTTGAAATGGTGTAATTTTTGCATTTTATTCGTGCCTAGCTACGGAATTGATATCAAAATATGAAAAGATCGCACCATTGTAACCAATTAACCATCGATGATATTGGTACAAAAGTAAGGCTCATTGGATGGGTCCATGCCATTCGTGACCACGGAGGATTGTTTTTCATAGATTTGCGAGATAGGGAAGGGATCACCCAGTTGGTTTTCGATCCCTCGAATAATAAACTACAGGACGTACATTCTTTGCGCGATGAATCTGTGGTTGAAGTTTGCGGAACAGTTTCCAAAAGGCCAGCGGACACGGCAAATGACAAAATAACAACGGGAGCCATCGAGGTGATTGTCGACGGATTAGTAATCCATAACATTTGCGATGTTTTGCCTTTTCCCATGTCAGATCTCAAAATTGGCAATGTGAGTGAAGATCTGCGATTGACATATCGCTACCTCGATTTGCGCAGGCCGAAAAGCTTTCAGCGCTTACAAACTCGCCATCGGGCTACGTGTGCGGTAAGAAATTATTTGGATGAAAATGGATTTTTGGAAATAGAAACGCCCTATTTGTTTAAAACAACACCGGAAGGGGCCCGCGAATTTCTAGTACCAAGCAGGTTAAATCCTGGGTGTATGTATGCCCTTGCCCAATCTCCACAGCAGTACAAACAAATGCTGATGGTGGCGGGGGTGGAAAGATACTATTCCCTAGCAAGGTGCTTTCGAGATGAAGATTTGCGGGCAGATAGGCAACCGGAGTTCACACAAATCGACCTTGAAATGTCATTTATCGACCGCGAAGACATTTATTCTCTGGTAGAAGGGATGTTGAAAAATATCTGGAAAGCCACCCTTAATATCACCATCGAGACACCACTTCCCAGGCTATCATTTCGAGATGCCATGGATCGCTTTGGGTCCGACAAACCCGACACGAGGTTTGCCATGGAAATTCATGATTTTTCAAACCTGTTTGAATCCTCCAGTTTTAACGTCTTTGCTTCCGTGATCAAAAATGGTGGATGTATCAAAGCTTTTAATGCAAAATCACTGGCAGAAATTTCCCAGGGCGAAATGAAAAATTTGGAGGATATCGCCAAAACTCTCGGAGCAAAAGGCTTGGCGTATATCAAGGTGGAAAATGGGCAATGGAAATCTCCGATTTTGAAATTTTTATCCGATGGAGAAAAGGCAACCCTTGCGAAGGAGTTGGATATGGCGGATGGAGACATTATCTTTTTTGCCGCTGATAAGTGGGAACGGGCGTGTACAATCCTTGGAAGGATTCGGTTGGAATGCCGCGATTTGGCAATTGCAAAGGGCAAAATGGTTATTCCCGCTGACCAATTCAACTTCCTATGGGTAATAGATTTTCCACTGATGACATTTGACGAAGAGCAGGGCCGTTTTGTTGCGACCCATCACCCTTTTACGGCACCCGTCCCCGAGGATGTCGAATTATTAAAATCGGATCCTCAAAATGTCCGAGGACAACACTACGACATCGTTTTAAATGGCATGGAACTCGGAGGGGGCAGTGTGCGGATTCACCAGCCACAATTGCAGGAATACGTTTTTAAAGAGATATTGAAAATCCCTGAAAATGTTGTTAGCGACCGATTCGGATACATGCTAAAAGCTTTTAAATTTGGGGCTCCTCCCCATGGGGGTATAGCACTCGGCCTTGATAGATTAGCGGCCTTACTATGCGGAACTACAAGCATACGAGATGTCATTGCATTTCCAAAAACGCAGAAGGGGATAGACATGATGGCCCAGTCACCGTGTCTTCCAAGCGACAAACAATTGCGCGAATTATACATAAAAACGACCGTCGACAACGATTCGAAGAAGTAGAATCCGATCTTGTAGAAAGATACCACTCTAGATCATGTGGCAAGCTTAAATTAATATGGCAATGTACCTATGCTTTGAAGATGGCCCCCAGATTTTTACCCATAAAAATTGAGGCACTAATAATGGTTATTGCGAGAAATGTCATCGCCCAAACTCCCAGCGAACATGCCAAAAATGGGCCCTCACCCAACAAATTAATCAGTTCGTAGATGGCCTTGGTTATTGGATAGTATTGCTGTTTCTGGGCTAAAATTAGGGAATCGGACACCTCTAGCATGGTCTGCGAAAAGACTAGCAACCCGCCGGCCAGTAGGTTGGCAATGATCAATGGGAAAGTAATTTTTATGCTAGTTTTCACTGGAGAACACCCCAGGCATTGGGCAGCCTCTTCGTAGGAATAACTCATCTGTTGCAAGCCAGATATGGCCGAACGTACGATGAATGGTAATTTTCGAACGGTATATGCTATGATCAACAACATGGTGGGATTTTCGATGGGATTTAAAAATGAAAATGCCCTACCATTTTGACTCATTGCAAAGTATCCGAATGCCATAACAAGTCCCGGAACAGCCAATGGTAACATTGTCATGGTATCCAACAGGTTTCGCAGTCTCAACGTGGAACGCACGACGACAAACGCGATCATGATTCCCAAAACAACGGCAAATAAAGTAGCACATCCTGAATAGATCACACTATTTTGTATTGCGGGAATCGTAAAAGGGTGTCCAAGCGTAATTTTGTAATTGTCCAATGTCCAAACGTTGGGAAATATTGAATTATACCAGTCTCCAGCGAACGATGTTAAAATCACCGCAACATGTGGCATGAGAGCTACAATGGTAACGCCTATGAACGAAGAACAGCAGATTAATTTTTTAAAAAATCCAGTTTTTTTAGCCGAAGAAGCATGGGATGCTTTTGCCAGCATCGCATAATTTTGGTTTCCCGTTAGCAGTTTTCCAAAGATGTAAAATGCCAAAGATAGTAGGAGTACGACACTGACTAGGGCAAATGGCAGCGGATTATCGTTGATCACTTTTAATCCGTTATAAATCTGGACTGAAACAACCAAATTGTAATCGAAAATTAGGGGAACCCCAAGTTCGGTAAACGACCAAATGAATACCAATGTTACTCCAGCAAAAATTCCAGATCGCATCAGCGGCAAGGTAATTTTAAAAAACCTTTTCAGTCCATGGCATCCGAGGCATCCTGCCGCTTCCTCGAAAGATGGGTCAATGTTTGCCAACGTCGATACCAAATTCAAATATAGTATTGGGTATAGGCTGATGGCATTTAGGAAACACATCCCGATTAATTTGTAGTTACCCAGCCAGTCGATCAAATGTGCTCCATCGATGATACCAGCTTTCAAAAGAATGACATTTAGCATTCCGCGGACGCCGAGAATGTGGTGAACTCCTATGGCTCCAACGAACGGTGGCAGCATAATTGGCAATAGGACGACATTGGTAAAAAACTTTTTTCCGGGAAAATCATAGCGATCCGTAAAATATGCTAGCGGAAGTGCTATGAGAAAAGCGATCGTGGTGGTAACCGTTGCCAGTAATATCGAATTTCCAATACTTATTAGATATAACCTATTGCTAAAGATCGCAGCGAGATAGGCTAGGGTAAAATGGCCATCCGAAGTTGTAAACCCACTGCGCAAAACCTGAAAAATCGGCCATACAAAAAACGCGGTAAAAAATACTACTACTACACAAAATACAGCTATGGAATACTTTTTCACAAATCACAAACGCAAACCATGACTTTTGCCATAAACATACTACAAAAACATAGTTACTAAAATCGTTACCAATCGCCGGGACCGTCTCCATCAATCTTTAGAGATTCTTCAACATCATCATCGAATTCTGACAAATCAAGGTCTTCTTCGTCATTTTGTTCGTCTTCAATGGTTGCATCCAAACTATAACCAGCAGGAACATAATCCAATATTGACATGATTTCATCAAATGCATGAGTTTTGATGCCCGCAATGTACCGTTCCTGTTGTTCAGCATGTAAAATATCCTCAACCTCTTCCGAATTCAAAGGTTGTTTAAAATCGAAACTCGCATTTAACAATTTTATCCGCAAAGCCATTATGTGGTCTATAAATTCGGCAAACATTCCCTCATGTTCTCCCGAACTATTGGGTAGACAAAAAATGCGTCCACGTGGGGATAGAATATTGTCCTTTGTTTCGCGTAGTCTGAACATTTCCTTTGGCATTTCCTTGTCGATCACATATGGAATAAATGCACTATTGATAATTTCATCACTTAGACCATATTGCTTCAGCTGGCTCAACAGATCAGCCATGTGTTCTACCTGTTTCGGGTCAAGGATGCCCAAGTCAGTATCATAAAAAGTATTGTCGCTGGCCTCATGTATCCACCAATTATAGTCATCGCCTAATTGAACAATACACCAATTGCTTTCATCCGTTGCCATTTCTTTCCAGAAGTTAATTGACGTTTAAACAAAAAACTTCCGGCGTAAAGAAAAATAATACGCGATTTGCGTATTATTGGTATTCGTGTAATCATCGAAGTAAAATGGAGCCATGATTTTTTTCCTACAGATCCCTGCGATAACTGTCGTCCGCCTATGACGGACAGCTCCGGATCTTTCTCCGATGACCTTGACTCCTTTTTCTATATAAGAAGGCTTTTAATTGTCCAATTATTCTCGTCGGGATTAAAAATATTGTTGTTTCTTGACATTTTAGCCATTAAAGATGAAGCATGATAATTGAATGTCCATTCACCAAAAAACATCCATCGATTTTGCATAGGGACGATGAATATTTTATGTCGATGGCATACAATCAAGCCATTGAGGCCTGGAAACACGATGAAATTCCGGTTGGCGCAATTGCTGTTTTTGGCGATGAAATTATTGCTTCCGCCCATAATTCGATAATAACGCTAAATGACCCAACGGCTCACGCGGAAATGCAAGTTATAACGCAAGCCGCAAAGATCATCGGTGATTGGAGGTTGAATGATGTAACAATTTATGTAACCAAAGAGCCTTGTCCAATGTGTTCTGGGGCAATGATTATGAGTCGAGTGGGGGTTGTAGTTTTTGGAGCTATGGACAGCAAAATGGGATTACTTGGTGGATGTTTTCGATTGCAGGATTTAAAAACCATCAATCATTACCCGGTGATTAAGTCTGGAATCCTTGAAAAGGACTGTGCCCTGCTCATGCGAACATTTTTTGCAATGAAACGAGAAGGACAACGGTATCTTACACAATAAGAGTGCGATACATTTCTGTATCGCACAATACCATACATAATTAGATGAAGGAAAATAAGCTCGAACAAATATTGTTCTCATCAGAGCTTATGGTGGATATTACAAAAATTTTACATCTCTTGTAAAGAAAAAAGTAAAAAATATTAAAATTTATATTTCTTAAACAATATTATGACCGATTAATTTTGCTGGGAAGATTAGAGAATCAGATAATTTCATAAAAATGTTGCCCCGCGAAATGGTTTGCCACAAATTGTTCTTGGCTAATCGCCAGGATCTGCTGTGGAAAAGTTATCGCTTCGTCACTGCTAATCTCCCTCTGCCTCTTTTCCCAGCGGTATATGGTTTTTCGGTTCAGTCTAAATACCTTTGCTGCTTCCATTTTCCTCTTTCCCTCTTTTATATATTCCATCACTTTTTTCTCTAATTCCAACGAACACGTTTTGGCCATTTTGACCTCAGTAAATTCCTTGACA
>JAISRG010000058.1 GCA_031273725.1 Puniceicoccales bacterium | reverse complement strand
CCATGCATTGATGGTCTTTCTCGGACATTTCATAAAGTTCACTAAAAAAAACTTTTCAAATCACTGGGACATTGTTATAGCCTTCTCAAACTCGGAATGGCCGCCATATTACAGCGTCCGCAACCAATCTTCGGAAACTCTCTCTTCCATCTGATTTTGTGGGGGTGGAAGGTGCTCAATGGGGTTAAGATCTGGCGAATAGGGCGGCAGGTAGAGCAGTTGACAACCGACATTTTCGATAATCTTGCGAATACGAGGGGATTTATGAAACGAAGCGTTATCCATGATAACCACTTGCCCAGGACGCAATTCTGGGCATAAAATTTTTTCCAACCAAATGCAAAAGTTGTCGGTATTCGTGTAATCATCGAAGTAAAATGGGGGATTTTCTCCCACAGATCCCGGCGATAACCGTTGTCCGCCTATGGCGGGCAGCTCCGGATCTTTATCCGATGACTCTAATTCCTTTTTCCTACCAGGCATATTTCTTGATATCTTGATGGTTTATGCCGGATTCATCTACAAAAACAAGATCTTTTACTGGCTTTTGATTGATGAATTTCGTGAATGCTTTCCGCTTTTCTTCATCCCGCTCCTTATATAATATGATTTTTTTTATAGCTAATCCCAAGCTGCCTTATTCTATAAAATACGGAAGCATCACTTGCTCCAAATGCCGCTCCTATCTCTTTCAATGTCTTATCCGGATTGTTCTTGATGTACTCTCTCAACTCCTCTGGGTACAATTTTTTCGGCTTTTGAATCCTGTTCTCCGTCGCTGCCAATCTCCCTTCTCGCAGCCTTCTCTCCCATTGGTATATTGTCCTCCTATGCAAGTTGAAAATTTTCACCACTTCTACTTTCTTTTTTCCGGAGTTCACGTATGCCATCACCTTTTCCCTCAAATCTAATGAATATGCCTTCGCCATAATTTCCTCCTTTTCCTCTTGTTTTTATCTTTTCTTTGTAAATGTGTCAATGCTTTCCTATTCCACTATAGAAAAACATTACCTTGGCCCAAAGAAAAGATATGAAGGAAATCAAAAGAAAAAAATGGCAAGAACGTGTTCGCTATAGTACACCATATCTCTGTCCAAGCTACATAAATTAATGCAGAATGGTGCAGTATAATTGTCCGCTAGAATACTGTTCCGAAGGAATAGTTAAACTGCATACCGTGTTTATTATCTCCTTCTCCACGAAGAGGAAATCCAAAATCAAGCCTCAGCGGAATTCCCATGATGGATATTTTCAATCCAAATCCAATGTCAGTATCATAATTTTTTGTAGAAAAACTCCATTCCTTTTGGTTAACAAAGCCGACTTCAGCAAACAGGTAAAATCTGACTGGGTCCATGATCTTAAAACAATATTCGAGGGCTCCATAGGCAAATGTGTTACCTCCAATGCCAGTGCCATTTTCTTTAGGACCGATATCATGACCTTTAAATCCTTTCATGAAATTTTGGCCTCCCAAATAAAACCGGTCGAAAAACGGTGTCGTGTGTCCACCATAGGGAGCTATCGTGCCAGTTTGTCCGATTATTGAAAATACCTGTTGGGCAGTGTCACAAACCAACCAGTGTTTTATCCCATAGGTATAAAGTTTTACATATTTTGCTTGTCCCAAAAATGGTCCTCCGGCAAGCTCCGTGGTAACACCGACCCTGGAGCCTGTCGTAGGGTATATAAAGTTGTTGCGGGTATCACGCTCCAGAGAAAATGTTGCCTTGGAAATATTGGTACGTCCTTCCCTATCGAAGAATGTTTTAGGGGCACCACTAGAAATACTATAAATTCTAATGGATTCCAAACTATAGGCCAATCTCCCTTCCCAGAGTTCAAAAATACGCTTCCGCAAATATACTTCGCCCCCAATGCGATCTTGGCTGTAATCTGCTCCCGCATAGTTTTGCAATTTCCGATCGTAGGAAGTTTTATGGCAAAATAAATTTGTTCCTATGGCAAGCTCGCGGTCATACCACCATGGTTCTTCAAAATTGAGATCCACTGCCATCGTGTGTTTTCCAATTTGAAAGCGCGAACGGAATTTTTGGCCGCCACCCTGGAATAGCTTGTTTTTACTGTTGATATCAAAATTCCTCTGACTAAATTCTACGAATCCGACTATTTCTCCTCCAGTGCTAATTCCTCCACCAAGCCCAACTTTGCCAGTATCGGCCTCCTTTACATCTATGCGAATGTCTTTTCTTTCTGGCACTTTAGTATTAATCGGAGAAACATCCACCGAAGAAAAATATCCCGTATTTATTAGCCTCGATCTGCTATTCTTCATTCTCACGGTATCAAATGGGTCGCCGGGGGCCAATGTTAATTCACGCAAAATTACTTTATTTTTAGTCTTAGAATTTCCACGAATTTCAACTTCATCGACAAAACACTTTTCGGACTCATTGATTAAAAACTCAAGATCTATCCTATTGGACTCCAAATTTGCCTTTTTGTTTATTTGAATATTCGTGTTAATATACCCAGATTGACCATAGAGATCGATGACTCTTTCACAGGCAGCATCAATTTTGGCAGGAGAAAACACATCTGTGGATCGAATGAAAAGAATTTCTTCTATTTCTTCGGTTTTGTATAGGGTGTTTCCTCCTATTGCTACGCTTCCCACATAATACATTTGGCCAGGGCGTATGGGGATGGATATGATTAAACTATTCTTTCGGATGTTTTCATAGGTAATGCCTTCCTCGTCAATCTCAACATCCAGGTAGCCGTGGTTACGAAAAACTGTTTTAATTATTTCAAGGTCAGCATTAAAGTCATCGGGACGATACACCCCTGTTTTCTTAAAAATAGAAAGCAGTGTCCATTTTTTGGTACGCATTGCTTTCAAAAGTTCGGACTCTTTCACAACGTCATTGCCAATGAATTTAATTTTTCCAATGCGAAATTTTTGACCTTCGTCGATGTCGAATATTACCTTTACCTGGGTATCACTTGTATTGACAACGTCATAGGAGACGCTGGCATAGGGATAACCCCTATCATTGTAAAACTTTATCAGTGCTTCCGCATCCAACTTCAAAGTCCCCCTAGACAGCCCTGCTCCGGATTTGGTTGATATTTTTTTTAGCAAGGCTCCGGGTTTAAACTTTTTATTCCCTACGAATTTAATCGATTTAACTTGAACCTTGGGAGTTAGCGAAAATATTACATTACAGTCGCTGGTTCCATTAATTTCATCAACCTTGACTGACACGTGTTCAAACTTTCCACTTGCATATAACGATTTCAAGGAAGCATCTGCCAGAAATGGCGAAAATTCTTTTCCTTCTTTTAAGAGTACGTGCGATTCAAGGATGTCTCGACTGACATTTAATTCGGGCCCCGTACTCCTATACTCTATGCTTTTAACAATGTCGGATCCCTCCGTGTCTTCGGAAAACATTTTTTGACATGGCCCTAGCGCCATCAAATAAATTGACACGACTAGCAATGTTTTTCCAACCATGGCGGCACTTTTATTCACAAATATTTTCATCTACGTAATTCTCAAATCTAGTTAAGTTTCGTACAAACACCAATTGCACAACACCAATAGGACCATTTCGATGTTTTGCAACTACTAAGTCACGAACAACAGTATCTCCATCGAAATCATTGTCGGCATCTTTATCCGAAGCACTTATCTGTTTGGTTAGTATTAATACTACATCAGCATCCTGTTCAATCGCTCCAGATTCTCGAAGGTCCGATAACTTGGGCTGGCGCCTTTCCTTTTCCGAGTCCCGATTTAGCTGGCTTAGAACTATCACTGGAATTTTTAATTCCTTCGCCATAGCTTTTATTCCACGCGAAATTTCAGAAATTTGTTGCTCCCGTGGTACCCTGCTATCACCGTTAATGAGTTGCAGATAGTCAATCACGATCAAATCAATGTGTTCCTTGCTGTGCATCCTACGTGCCTTGGCACGCATTTCTAAAATGGTCAAATTTGTCGACTCGTCTATCCACAGCGGAGCCGCTTGTAATTCTTTGGCCACTCCCAACAGAGATTCGCTTGCGTTCTTCGGAATAAATCCATCGTGTAATTTGGTCATATTTATTCCTGCTCGACCACACAACATGCGCAGAGCCAATTGTTCAGAACTCATTTCCAGGCTAAAAAATAGAACTCCCCTTGGAGAACGTCCCTTTTTCGGAACAATGACATTCTCGGCAATATTCATCGCTAGACTGGTTTTTCCCATGGAAGGCCGAGCAGCTATCACGATCATTTCGCTGGGTCTAAATCCAAATGTCATCCTGTCCAAATCTGTGAACCCCGATGGTAAACCCGTCAGTTCCCCTCGGTGGTGTAGCATCAGCTGAATCGTATTAACCGCTGAGTCGATGGATTTTTTTATCGGGACGGCACAGTCGGAGATGCGGTCTGAGCTTATGGCAAATATTTCATTTTCTGCCTTTTCTATGAAGTCATTAAGCTCATCCGTTTCGCCATAGGCACGCTCAATGTTAATTACCGAGGCCGTTATCACACGCCTGGTAAGTTCCAGATCACGTACGCGTTTTACGTAATGCACGATGTGGGCCGGAGTATCTATCCGGTCGCAAATTTTATTGATAAAATCTATGCCGCCGATGGATTCCAGCTTTCCCGCAGATTTCAAACGGTCTGCGAGGAAAATTTCATTGACGGGAGTTCCATATTCGTAGATACTAAGTATGGCTTCCCACAATATTTTGTGGGCGGGTAGATAGAATGAATCGGCGGAAATTTTGCTTTGTAGGCTAAAAGTTATGCTATCTTGCCCTCCCTCTATTATGCAACAAGCTAGCAATGCTTGCTCAAAATCAATGCTATGCGGTTGCGTGCGACCAGTAAAATGCTCGCAAACAACGGAATCTTCGGGCTTTTTAGCTTTTCTACTAAAATTCATAGCCATTGGTCATTTCCGAATATGTGAGCTCCACCCTCGAAAACGACACAAACCTCCATCAATTTATAGGATTTTCGGATACAACATCAAAGTATAAATCAAATGATATCGTGTCGTGTAACTTAATCGATACTTTGTGGCGGCCAACTTCTTTTATTGGAGAATCGAGATGTATTTTTTTCCTATCTATCTCCAGACCTTTTTGTTCAAGATGGCCAGAGATTTCCTTGGCGGTCACAGCTCCGAACATTTTACCATTTTCGCTGGTTTTAACCACAATGGCCAACGATACATCGGAAAGCTTTTCCAATAATGCCTGGGCTTGCTCAAGGTCTAACTTTTCGCGTTTTGCCTTGGCTTTTTGCAGGGCTTCTATCTGCTTCTTGTTGGCTTTCGTCAGCAGTATTGCTATTTCATTTGGAAAAAGAAAATTTCGGGCATACCCAGCTTTAACCCTGACCTGGTCACCTTCTGCTCCAAGGGATTTTGCGTGTTTTAATAATAATACTTCAGTCATTGCCATAAATTTTTACTCCTCAAAATGGAACATCTTCATCCAATTGTACATCGGTGTATGTTGGTTTGCTTTTCGCTGTTTTACTTTGTGATAAATCTTCCACCAATTGGCCGACTGGTTCTTGGTTAGACTCTGAAACATTTTGTGGCGGCACGGCACCACTTTCTTCGGCATCGGCACGCGATCCAACGAACTGAAAACTTTCCAATACCACGCCGAGTTTACTACGTTTTTCTCCGGATTGGGTTTCCCATTGATCCAACCTTAGTCGACCTTCGATGAGAATCGGACGCCCTTTAGTGAGGTATTTGCCGATGACTTCGGCCTGTTTTCCAAATGCATCAACATCGACGAATGTTGTTTCCTCCTTCAGGGTTCCATCTGCCTGCTTTGCCTGTCGACTGACGGCTACCGCAAACTTGCAAATCGAAGATCCTTGTTGTGTTACTCGCAACTCGGGATCACGGGTAAGATTACCCATTAAAATTACTTTATTAAAAGAGGCCATAATTGAAAAATTATTTTATGGATTCTATTAAAATCCTATTTATAGTTTTATCCAGCTTAAGTTTCGATTTTATTCCTTCAACTATGGAAGGCGCTCCTTCGAACAAGAATTGTACGTATATTCCGCTTGTAAAACTTTTATTGACTACCCGTTCAAAATTTTTCTGTCCCAAATTTTCAACCGCTGCAATTTTTCCTCCGAAATCAGCTATCATTTTCGATAACTGTTCCACAAGCGTATCGACCGAGTCCATGCACCCACGCATGTCCAATATAAAACTTGCAGCATATTTTCTTATATCACTCATATAAAATCTTTTCGATTTGCTAGATTCATGGTATGTTCGAGTCCTTTGTCAAGCAGTAGCTGCAAATATTCCAATATTTTTGGCATTGTGTCTTTTAAAATTTGCACTTCATCGGCTGAGAATTTGCTCAAGACATGATCTTTGAGGTCCATCTGCGGATGAAGCTTTTCTCCGATTCCAACCCTATATCGCGTAAAACCTCCACCAATTTTTGATAAAATATCGCCGACGCCGTTATGCCCTCCCGTCCCTTCTCTGCCATGAATTTTGAAATCTCCAACGGGAAATGCTATGTCATCGTAGATAACTATGACCCTTGTGGCGGGGATTTTATAATAGCTACACAATTTTAGAACAGCGGTCCCACTTTCGTTCATGTATGTCGTCGGCTTGGCCAAAATTACCAGCTCATCATCCTTGGAAAATTTGGTCGTATGAGCCTTATGCTTTTTATTCAAAGTCCAGCGCAATCCTTTTTCATTCGCAAAAGCATCAACGACTAGAAACCCCACATTGTGTCGAGTCAAATCATACTCTGTCCCTGGATTTCCCAGCCCAATTATTAGGCTGTTAGCCATAATTTTCTACTGTTCCGTTTTTGGTGCGACAGCTTCGGCAGCCGTTGTTTCCGCTGGTACAGCTTCCTTGGCTTTCTCTTCAGCAGCAATGGAATTGCATGAAACAATTGGCGAAGCATGGTCTCCGACTAATTCAACGCCGCCCGGGACAATAAGGTCGCTCAAGTGTACGATGGTCCCAATGTCCAAACCGCTTACATCCACGCGTATGGACGAAGGAAGGTCGGAAGGTAGACACTTTACGGTGACCTCATGGCGAACAATGTCTAAAACGCCACCATTCTGCTTTACACCGATGGCTTCTCCGAAAAACTCAAGTGGAACAACGGTTGTCATCTTTTCAGACTGCGAAACCTCATGGAAATCTACGTGAAGAAACTTGTCAGTCACCGGATCTCTCTGAATGGCAGCAATATCCGATAGATGTACGGTACCTCCCTTTATCTCAATATTTACCAAAGATGCGGAATGTCCCTTTTCTTTTAAAAGCGTTTTTAATTCTTTTTCGTCGACCACCAATGCCGTCGTTCCCGAGTGCCCATACACAACGGCAGGAACTTTTCCGGACGCACGCAACCTTTTCATGGAACCACGACCAAACTCATCCCTTTTGGCCACTAACAACTTCAAATGTTTCATAAAACTGCCACTACTTAATGGCCATTATCTTAAATCGCAACTAAAAAGTGACAAAATCCAAATATGTTTTGATGGTTTCTGATGAGGGTAGCCTCTAGAAATGACATTCGGAAACCAACATCCAAAGAGAACATTATCTCTCCATAAAATATTTTGAAATAATCTTTTTTGCTATTGGGGCGGCATTTGTACCTCCCCAGTAGGAGTCATATTTGCTTTTTTCTTGGACCATGACTGTAATGGCGATTTCAGGATCACCAACGGGGGCAAAACAGGTAAACCATGCCAAATTCCTTTTGTCTCCGTGGTCGAAAAACTGTGCCGTTCCAGTTTTTCCTGCAATTTTCAAATTTTCTACCTTGGCATGTCTGCCCGATCGATTTTCTACGACCTCAACCATTGCATCAATTAGGAAGTTGTAGTCCGGCTCATCTAGACCAAGGGATGGCTCATTTGGCAAATTTCCACAGTTGCCATTGAAAAAGATGGTTGGCTTTGTCCGCAATCTATTTGCTGCAATTGAAGAAGTAAAACAGCAAACTTCCAGTGGAGTAACAAGCAAATATCCCTGGCCTATTGATAAATTGATAGTGTCACCAACGACCCAACTCCCAAATCCTCGGGATTTTTTCCATGCCTCGGTTGGAACGAAACCGTTGCCTTCATAGGGTAATTCGATTCCTGTTTTTTCGGAAAAACCTAGTTCCTGGGCCGTTTTGATTAGTCTATCTTTTTTTACTTTCTTGGCATTTTCATAGAAAAAAGTGTTGCAGCTTCTTGCGATGGCATCCCCAAAGGTTATGTCGATGTTACTCGTGTGATTTTTACAGGTAAATTTTCTACCGCCGACCTCCGTTACTCCTGTGCAAAAGACAGAATCCGTTCTTAGCACCTCCCCAGATTGTAAAAATGCGATGGAGGAAACTAATTTGAACACGGAACCAAGGGGAAATTTTCCCTGGGTCGCCAAATTTAGCCAGCCACCCTCCGAGGTTATTTGGGCATAGGCTTCACTGGAAATTTTCGGAATCCACAGATTTATATCGTAGGATGGTTTGCTGGCCATTGCCAGAATTTCACCATTGCGCACGTTCATCACAATCACACAGCCCCTATTATTTCCGAGAGCCTGTTCGACCATATCCTGTAGATTTTTATCGATGCTAAGCCGTATGGAACTGCCATGTTTGGGGTCTTCAGACTTTAGCAGTGTCCTCGCCGTCCCAAGGGTATCAATCTGCCACAATTCATAGCCGTGGACCCCACGGAGAACACTGTCCGCTTCCAGTTCAATCCCCGATTTCCCCATTTGGCACTTGGTAGTAAATGTTTTAATCTTTTCATTTGATGGTTGGCCATGATTTTCACCCATCGCCACATACCCAATGACGTGGCAGGCAAGATTTTCGTATGGGTAATATCTTGCCTCGTCTATGGACAGCTGCACGGGAGAATTTTTCGGTAGGACATACATTAATCTCTCATAGTCCTCTTGGGAAATATTGCTGGCAACCTTCATGGGCAGCAAAAACTTTTGAGCCAAGTGTTTTTCTATGGCACCGCTGGAAATTGCGTAGTTCGATCCCACAGTTTCATTGATGGCATCTAGGTGTTTTTTAACAACATCGACCCTAATATTGCGGCGCAATTCCTTTGCGTTAAATTTAATATTATTTTGGCGCAAAACATTTGCGCGTTGCAGGTATTCCTTTCTAAATTCATCGTTTAGTTCATGCAAATATAGATTTATGGAAAAAATACTCCTATGTCCAGCCAGTAACGTGCCATTTCTATCGTAGATATTTCCACGCATGCCAGGTATGACTATTCGGCGCGAATTCTGACGATTTTCCTTTTGCTGGAAATATCTATGTTGAATAATCTGCCGATAGAAAAGCCCACAGGTCAGGTAAATAAGCGCTATCGCAGCTATTACATAAAATATTTTTATGCGACTGTTCCTCAATCTGTGAAAATGTGTAATTGTTCGCATGCCCTATAATTTCAAAATTCGGAAAAAAATTTCCTGAAAAATTTCCTTCCTTTTTCCAACATGGCAATCCCGACACTTTCATTGGGTGCATGGATGTTATCCCTGGCCGTAGATAGTCCGATCAGTAGCGAATCAGTGCCCAATATTTCTTTTAACATGGAAACCAAACCGATGCTTCCCCCTTCCCTCAGATAAATAGGAGGGTTGCCAAAGGTGGACTTTATGCCGCTTTCTGTGATTTTTATCGCCCGGAGAAGTGTTTCATTCGTATTATTGCGCACATCGAACAAATATGGATTTGAAGCCTGTTCAAATTTTATTGCCAATGACATTTCTTTGGGACAAAGCTCGGTCATCCTTTCGGCGAGCAAATTTTTGATCTTTTCAGCATTTTGGTTAGGAACCAATCGGCAAGATATTTTAGCGGAGGCACAACTTGGGATTATTGTTTTTATGCCAGTTCCCTGGAAACCTCCCCGAATACCATTAAATTCCAGGGTTGGCAAAAATCGCATGGTTTCCGCGGCAGAAAAGTCACCGCTGGGCAGTTTGAAATATTTTATGCCAAGGGCCGTTTTGAGTTCATCGTCTAACCAGAGGCAACGTTTCATTTGTTCCAGCTCCCAGTCATTTGGCGGGGCCACATCATCGTAGAAATCTGGAACATTGACAAGCCCTCCATTGGTATGCAGGGCTGAACAAAGATCAACGAGTGCCTGTATGGGATTCAAAAGACACCCACCATACCCAGAATGTAGATCGTTATCCTGACCTTTTAGCTCTATTTCGCACCCAACTATCCCGCGTAATCCCGTCGTGATGACAATATTTTCTTCGTCCAACGAACAAGTATCCACGACAAGTGCAAAATCAGCTGCCAATTCATCTCGCATGCTGCGTAGAAATTGTGGCATGCTACGGCTGCCAATTTCTTCTTCTCCTTCCAAGACGAACTTTAAATTAACCGGTAGTTCTTGCTTTGCAGTCATCAAATCATGGATCGCCATTAAAACTGCGGAATGGCAGCCCTTGTTGTCCGATGCCCCCCTTCCATACCAACGACCATCCTGTTCGGTTAAAACAAAGGGATCATTTGTCCATAATTCCCCGTCATCTGCCGGTTGAACATCGTAGTGCCCATAAACCAAAATGGTCGGCCTATTGGGTTTTTGCTCCATCTGGGCAAAGACAACGGCATGTTTTCCAACTTTTACTTCTTTGGCTTTGACTGCCAAATTGCTAAAAAATTTTATCAAATATCTACGGGCATCTGCCATGCCACTCTCCGATGAAGGATCGGACGACACACTTTTGCAGGCAATGTAATCCGTCAAAAACTTTTTTAAGTCCATTTTCATATCAAAGTAAAGAAATCAATATCCCAATCAAGGGTGAATTCCAATCAAGGGTAAATTTAGGATAAAGGCCGCATCTCCGACAACAAGACGGACAACAATCTATTCGTTCGTTGCATTAAAATTCTGAAAATAAAAATTTTCTACCATAAATGGAAAAATAGGTTCACATGCCGACATGTGGTATCAAATTAATGTAACCTCGTAATGATTTTATAAAAAATAAAAAATTTCTTTTTTACAGTTGCTAACCTTTACAGAATTTATAACGTAATATTCCATATAATGTTAGCTTCGCTTAGAAAGTCTTTTATTACTGGCATTGTTTTGACTCTCCCAATCGGGATAACGGTGTTTTTTATAGATTTGATGCTGCGCTATATAGGTGCCCCGGCTAGTAAAATATTATTCTGCTGGATGGACGCCAGAATTCGAAACACGGCTACCATGTATTTCATAGTAAATGCCGTTTCTATTTGTTTGGTAATCGTCATCATCGTATTTGTTGGGTTTTTATCAAAATTATTTCTTGGAAAACTTATCATAGGCTTGACAGAGAAATTCATAAACCATGTTCCCTTCGTTAATACAATTTATAAGACGGTCAAGCAAGTCATTAGTACCTTTGGGGCAAGTCGCGATGCCGCTTTTAGCAAAACTGTGCTCATCGAATACCCCAGGGAAGGGAGCTATGCCATAGGATTCTTGTCCAGTAAATTTAAAGGTGAGGTATCTGATAAAATTGGAGAGCCCGTCGTAAATGTGTTTGTACCGACGACCCCCAACCCCACCAGTGGTTTTCTACTAATCATTCCACAAAAAAGTGTCATTGAACTTGAGATGTCCGTGGCCGATGGAATGAAATTTATAATTTCCGGTGGAATTGTCGTTCCACCATACAGGAAAATAACAAAAAAATAACGAAAGGATAAAGATGGAAGACATGGAAAAATTGCTGAAAAGCATGACACAAATGAAAGATGGTATGGAAGCCATGCAAAAAGAATTGGCTGCATATACCGAAAAATATGACGAAGGAGGCGTACACGTCGAAGTTCAAGGAGATGGTGTGATCAAAAACTTGAAATTCGCAAGTGGAACTCCAGCCAATGTCGTAGAAAAAGCAATTAATGGTGCAAATGCTAAGATAAAAACATTCATTACGAAAAAGATGAATGATATTACTCCAGCAGAATTGCGCGAGATTAATCAATGATGCAAAACAACAACAAAAGCGTGACTTTTGTTTATGGTAGCGACGATTTTTTAGTAGATCGTCGCGCTCGTATTACATTCAACTCCCTATGCGATGGCCAAGGTGAAATTTTTACATTCGATGAAGCAAATGACTTCTCCGGCAGCATAAATAATGTTATTTCTTTCCTGGACACCTTGTCACTATTTCCAGATAGCCAAACCGTATGGCTACGTTCCGTTTATTTCCTGGGAGAGCCCTCCCTGTCAGATGACCAAAAAGATCTTATTCTTTCCCTTTTTGAAAGTATAAAATCTGCCAATGACAAAAAGGTGGTAATTTCGACGGCCAAGGTGGATAAGAGGACGAAAATTTTTAAAGATTTGATCCAATCGACCGAAGTTGAAAGCATTGATACCGATTCTGGGGCCGGGACAAATATCATCGAATGTCTTGCCAGCGACAAAGGAATTGCCATAGATCCCGACGCCGCCCAACTGTTACAATCAAAGTGTGGAAATAATTCAAGGTTGTGGGAACAGGAAATCAATAAACTATCGGCTTACATTTTTGGTCACAGAAACAACATATCCAGGGACGATGTTTTGTCTTTGACCGATGACTATGACACCGGGGATTTTTTCGAACCAATCGAGAAGTTTTTTGCGGGTGGCATAGATGAAACTTTCAAATCCATAGATAAATACTTTTTCCATAGTAGCGATGCTCGGGCACTGCTTTCCGCTTTGCAATCGAGAAATAGGATATTGATACAGCTTCGAACGCTGATAGATTCAGGGCGTTTAAAGGTTATAAATAACAACTTTCTCAAAAATGACTTTGTCTATGCCTCAAAATTCTTTCACATGGAAAATACCCCAAAAACTACATTTAATGTCTTTTCCCAAAACACGTGGTATCTTTCCAAATTAATACCATTAACCATGAAATACAACCTGCCCAGGTTGCTAGGATTTCAAACACTGTTTACCTCAGCTTTTAATGAAATCACACAACGTTACCAGGACCAAAAATCCATCATAAAGGATTTGGTCGTGAGATGCCTATACCCAACTAGACTAACATAGTCTCGCCACTCTAAGACTAAGGGTAGAGGGAAGTCGATCATGGGACTCATCAATGAAGAAAATCGAAACTTTGGAGTTTTGAGATTTGCGTAAAGTTTTATCGGTTTTAGGAATAAATCACCCGAGATCTTTTTGTAAATCACCGGATGGAAATAGCCTATGGATGTAATTTTCGATGGAGAACTGTTCCAATGATTCTGGGGTTTCTCCTGTCCCGATAAAATAAATTGGAATGTGGAATTTTTTGTAGACCCCAACTAGTGCACCACCGGCACTGGACCCATCCAACTTTGTCATAATCAGGCCCGTAAGCCCAATTTCAGAATGGAAGGTTGCGGCGGACTCTATGCTATTGCTACCAATTGTGCTATCTATAACCAGCCAAACGTTAGGAACCAGATTGGAGTCGGATTTTTTTAAAACCCGTAAAATTTTCTGCAATTCTGCCATTAGGTTAGATTTAACATGGAGCCTGCCAGCGGTATCCAAAATCAGAATGTCTTTTTTCCGAGCAATGGCTGCTTTGTGAGCATCAAAAGCAACGGCAGCGGGATCTGATCCATGTTGACTTGAAACGATATCGACGGATAGTTTTGTCCCCCAGGAATTTAACTGTTCATTTGCGGCAGCACGAAATGTATCGCAGGAACCGAGGATAACTTCTTTGCCAGAAATTTTATAAAAATGGGCCAATTTAGCGGCAGTCGTTGTTTTACCAACACCATTGGATCCAATCAGGCAAATAACTTGTGGTTTTTGTTCGGCAATGTCCAAGGATGCTTCCGCACCTTCCAAGTTTCTTTTTAAGACCATGGAAGCGATGTTGATGATATTTTCTCTTCGTAGTTCCCTATCATATTTTAGGGCAGATTTTATTTCACCGATAATTTCAGGGGTTACTTCTGCACCAAAATCAGCAGCGTAGAGAATGTTTTCAATGTCTTTTATCGACTCTTTGTCGATGGCATGAGGAATAACCAGGTGGAAAAGTTTTTTAGCCGTATCTTTAGCGGATCCAGAAATTTTTTTAAAAAACTTGAACATACTCACCGTATAAAACCAAAAGAAACGAGGAATTTAAAGCAATCAATTAAAAAATTCACCAAAGGATGACGAGGGTATCGAAAAATTTTTATCGAAATTGCTTCCTTTGATGAAGCATCTAGGAGCCTTGCTTGATCATTTTTTGTAAATTTTCTAGGGTACGTTTTAGGGAAACATCATGTTCCATAGCATTTTCAACAGTTTTGCACGCATGGATGACAGTCCCGTGATCCCGGCCTCCGAAGCCATCCCCAATATCTACCAACGAATGGTTTGTCATTAATCTGCATAGATACATTGCGATTTGCCTAGGGAAGGCAATATTTGCGGGACGTTTTTTCCCAGTAATATCGTTGAGGGACAGTTTGTAATGGGCACAAATTTTTCGCTGGACTGCTTCTATGGTAACCTCAATCGCTTGTTCTTCGAAAAATAAATCATGCAAAACATGTTCTACCAATTCTGAATTAATTGGGGATTTGGTAATTGAAATATAACTTGCGATTCTGTTCAGAGCTCCCTCTAATTTTCGCACATTACTTGAAACTCTGTTGGCCAATGTTTCAATCACATCGCGGGAAAGTTCCAAATGCATGGCAGTAGCTTTTTTATCAAGAATTGCTATCCTTGTTTCCAAGTCTGGCGCTTGAATATCGGCCACTAATCCCCACTGAAATCGCGAAACCAATCGATTTTCCAACCTGGCTATTTCTGATGCTGGACGATCGCTGCTTAAAATGATTTGTTTCTGTGCTTCAAATAACTCGTTAAACGTATGAAAAAATTCCTCTTGTATGCGTTCTTTGCCTGATAGGAAATGAACATCGTCGATTAGCAAAACATCCACGTAGCGATACTTTTTCCTAAAGGCGCTTAGATTATTCTTTTGCAGTTCGGAAATGAATTCGTTGGTAAATTTTTCAGTGGATGTATAAACAACATTTATCTTTTTATACTTATTCAAGACACTGTGGGCTACTGCTTGCATTAGATGGGTTTTCCCAAGACCCGTGTCTCCGTATAGAAATAGCGGGTTGTAGGCACGACCAGGTGTATTTACAACCGCCGTACAGGCCGCATGAGCCATTTGATTCCCAGACCCTACGACAAAATTTTCAAAGGTATTTTGTTTGTTTAATGTCATGGAAATTATGCCCCTATCTTGGGCATGTGGCGTATTTTTTTTCTGTTTTTGAGATATGCTGGAAGTTTCCTGTGGAACTTGTGGTTCTTTATCTTGTATGCGAAATGAAATCTTTACGTCATGGCCAGCTTCCCGACACAAATTTTTTGATATTACGTCCAAATAATTTTCCTGCAACCAAATGGCAGTAAAATCATTCATTACTCCAAAGACAATAGCATTTGTTGTCTCCTCGACAACATATAATGGCTCAAACCACGAACGAAAAACGTCATGGGGAAATACTTCCCTAAGATTATTGCGAACATCTTTCCAGATGGAAGAATTTATTGTGAGATTTTCATTCATATGATCTTGATCAAACGTTGTTCACAAAATTGTGAGCACAGTTTTTAATTTAATGGCAAAGATTTTTTTGAAAAAAAAGCAAAACCATTTCTGAGCACACTTTTGCACAGGCTTACGGCCAAATCTCTCTGTTTATCCCGATTCAATCGGCGAGCCCCACAAACTAATTCCTAATAAAATTCAAACATTCTTAACATGATTTGTTTGAATGAAAGAAAATCACGCAGAAGAAGTTAACAAATCATTCACATTACAATGTGGATAATACGCGGGAACTTTCAGCAATGGGATTTCCAGAAAATACTCTTCATTATAGGTCGGTGAAAAATTTTTTTGGAAGAATTTCTCTCCTTCCAGTAGAGAGTTTTCGACTGAAATCAATTAAAAAACTTTAGATTTCCGTTGAAAAAATTGTTCGTCGGCGTATTGTACAATCCATGACAAAGGAGTTCGGATAACAGTTTATTGAAG
>JAISRG010000013.1 GCA_031273725.1 Puniceicoccales bacterium | reverse complement strand
ACATCAGTTTTATCAAATGCAGCATTGAATTTTGCCACGTCGCTTTGGTTGACAGTCCTCGATAGTGAATCAGACAATCCCTGAGAATCCATCTGATCCTCTGCCATAATTTGCTCTATCTGTGCCTGTAATTTTTTATCGGTTACGCTAGTTACTTGTTCCATAAATATAAACCTTAGCTTTTTATCAAAAAAGTCAAGGATTTTTACAATCACCAACAGACTTTTACACACAAATTATAAGCCAAAACATGTTACACAAGCAGCTTTCCTGGAACAAAATTACCCTTGAAAGATTTTGTTTTATTCGTCATCGGTGACAAAATTTTCAAACCCTGGGCCTTCCGATTGCAATTCATTGTCAAAAAAACCATGCAGCTGGCGAATCCTTGTCGGATGTCGCATCTTCCTCAGAGCTTTCGCTTCTATCTGACGAATTCTTTCGCGGGTAACATTAAATATTTGCCCAACTTCTTCCAGGGTCCTACTATATCCGTCTTTCAAGCCGAAGCGCAGCATCAAAACTTCGCGTTCCCGCTGGGTTAGACTATCCAAGACACTTCCTATTTTTTCCCGGAGAAGGCTAAAGGCTGTCATGTCATATGGATTTTCAGCATTTTTATCTTCGATGAAATCTCCAAAACTAGAATCTTCTCCATCACCGACGGGATTTTGCAGAGAAATTGGTTGCTGAGCCATCTTCATTATGGCTTGCACTCTATCGACGGGCATTTTGACTTCCTTCGCCACATCTTCTGCCGTTGGAGAATGCCCAAGCTCCTGAGTCAACTGTTTTTGCACCTGCATGACTCGATTCAATGAATCTATCATGTGTACGGGAATGCGAATTGTCCTAGCCTGGTCTGCGATCGAACGTGTGATGGCCTGGCGTATCCACCAGGTGGCATACGTTGAAAATTTATATCCACGGCGATATTCAAATTTCTCAACGGCCTTCATTAGGCCCATGTTGCCTTCTTGGATGGAATCCAGAAATGATAATCCCCGATTGGTATATTTCTTTGCAATGCTAATGACGAGCCTGAGGTTGGCCTCCACCATTTCTCGTTTCGCCCTATAGGCTTCCCCCATGTGATACTTAAATGCTTTTATGATCTCAACCAAACGTTTGGGATTAGCCTCATGCTTAATTTCGAACTTTCTCAAGGCCTTATTGATCCTGTCAATGGTTTCTACCTGGGACTTATCGCCATTTGCCAGAGCTTTATTGGCACGTTCCAGATCGGCGTACAATTGGTTAATTTGACGAACGTCTGGGCGTAATTTTATCAGTGGGTCTTCGAAAATTTTCATTTTAAAACAAAAGCGTTTTAAAACGGTCTTTAGCTGGGTTTGAAATTGTTTCAACCGCATCTCAACTGATTTGATTTTCTCTTCATCTGCCGTTTCCTTAGCTTCCTGATATGCTTTCCAGGACTCCTTTACCTTGGCAAATAACATCTTACTGTCCTGCACAGCACGTGCTAACATTGTATAATAAGCTTCCCGGCTTTCTATTTTTTTATCGAGGACGATGCGATCGAATCTTTCCTCTCGGCAAAGTAATTTTTCTGCCAAGTCTATTTGAAATTCTGCCGTTAGGTGGATGGAAAATAGCTCATCCTGCGCTCGCAATTCCTCCCGCTCAATCGTTTTAGAAATGGCCACTTCTTCGGTGCGCGTAAGCAATGGTACCTGCCCCATCTGGCGCAGATACATGCGGACTGGATCCTCGATATTTTCCCTGGAAGGAGAAACGGGCTCCGCCATTTCCTCTTCGACTTTATTCTTATACTGTTCGGCCTCTTCGGCATCCAAAATCTCAATGTTGAGATTTTCCAAAATATTGATGATGTTTTCGGCTTCTTTCGGATTAGTAAGAGCCCCCGGCAATGTTTCATTAATATCTTGCAGGGACACATACCCTCTCTCCCGTGCTAGCCGTATGAGAGATTGAATCCTGGCATTGGCATCTGCCGTTTGTCCGACTTCTGGATTGTTTTTTTCGTGTTTCGTCATCACTTTTTACAATTAAACAATTTGCGGAGGGTTCTTTAACATTTCTCGCAAATTCAGCCTACATTTCTGTAAGGTTTTTATACTATCGCTTTCGTCAAGAGAAATTTTCCGAAAACTATCATTAATTTTGTTAATCTCCCGCTTGATAAAATCCGAATAAAGTTTACGCAGGCAGGCATTAGCAACAACCAGGGGCTCGCAATCTTCGTCAAAATCAGCCAACAAAGAATACATCAAGTTTTTTTCATCGTCCGAAAATAATGGCAGCGCTTCCAATTTAGCAATCCCCTCCCACATATACTCTTTAATCTCATTTAGAACTTTTAGCAATACTTTTCCTTCGCAGGATGTTAAATTTTGTAAAAATGGCTGTTCGTGGACATCTAACATTTGCTTTGCAATTTTATCATTCGACAAAATTATTGCCAGCAGTTGGCTTTCTGCGGTAGATATCTTTTGGTGTTCCTTTTCCTGTGTCTTACCTGTAGCAGCCACTAGTCCCTTGGAGAAAGGCTTCTTTTTTAGAAATGATTTAAAATCTTGAAAAACTGCATGTTGGTCGAGGTCCGCCGCCATTGACAGTTCGTCCAAATATGACTTTTGAACGATTGCAGATTCGGCAACGGAAATTATTTCGTAGATTTTGGTGAGCGCTTCCGCCTTTTCCTGCGCCGTAATATTTTTTTTAATCAGCCACCGGTTCGCTAAAAATTCTATCCCCGTCATGGCGGATTGTTGCAATGTTTGAAATCTGCTTTCAAAATCTTCACAAAAATAACTGTCCGGATCATGCCCTTCCGGCAAGATGAAAAATTTTACATCAATACCTGCCCCTATCGCCATCGGCAACATGCGTTCCGCCGCCTTTAGGCCTGCGCCATCGCCGTCGAGCATACAATTCAAGCGCATGGTATACCGCCGCAGGGTGCTCAACTGGGCATCCGTAATTGCCGTTCCCTGGGGCGCGATGGCAGTATTAATGCCATTATCCCAACAGCGCATCGCATCGAACTGTCCTTCGACCATCCAGAAGGCATCATTCGGCTCAAGATACTGCCGTGCCCTATCAAGGCCAAACAATATGGTTCCCTTTTGAAAAATTTCCGTCGCCGGTGAATTGATATATTTGGCGTCGGCAAGATTATTGGTCTGTCCCATGCCATCAACAAGTCTTGCCGAAAATCCAACAATTTTCCCCTGAATATCCCGGATGGGAATTGTTAGTCGGGAATTAAACCGCATTATGGTAAACCTATGGGGGTCCGTTTCATTTTCCCTAAAATAGAAAATTCCGCTAGCTTTTATGGCATCCAAAGAATACCCGGCATTGGATATTTTTTTCATTAGCGCCCTATCGTCATTCCCCGCAAAACCTATGCCATTCTCCCTTGCCACATCCAATGAAAATTTCCTGTTTTCTACCCAATACCGCCGAATCTTTTCTCCACGAGCATCATTGGCGTAAAAATTTTTTATAAAAAAATCGCATACCAATTCATGCAGTTCAAACAATGTTTTTTTCGTATATGGCTTCGCTTCAAAAGTCGCCGACTTCTCAAATTCTAAGGGAATATTAAATCTTCCAGCTATCATCTCAACGGCATCGCCAAATGACACATTTTCTTTCAGCTGCACGAATCGGAAGATATCGCCCGCATTTCCGGAACTAAAACATCGGAACATTTTTTTCGCTGGCATAACGAAAAAGGACGGAGTCTTTTCCTGGTTAAATGGGCTCAACCCGCGCCAATTAATCCCACACCGTTTTAACATGACATATGGCGACACAACATCATAAATATCGACAGAATTTTTTATTTTATCTATGCAATTACGTGTTATCATTCCTCGCAGAGCAAATGTTCCGTATCTTTAATTACAAAAAAGTTATTCAATACAACAAAATTTATTATGCGAATCTCAAAATTGTGATTGGTAAACCGTTCCATGAATGATGTGCATAGCATTACAAGCATTGGGATGTTCCGTGTGGATTTTCTGATAATCTTACCGAAAAAATTATAGGACGATCTGTAGCGGAACTTTTGGGTAATTACCACCGATGATGGCCGGCAGATGGCTGGCCAATGAAATCGGATATATGGGTTCGCCACATGTTTTAATATCCTCCAAAGAAAACCATTCAATGGTTTTAACTGTAAGTTTTTCATTTTCTTCCTGATTCGAAAAATCGAAGGATCTCACGGATGTTTTAGCCACAACAAATCGTTGGTTAATCGTCGTTAATTTTCCATCAAGCAGCAAATCTACCGTTCCATACCAAACTTCTGGCCCAAATTTAACATCATGAGATTTTATCCCAGTTTCTTCAAACAACTCTCGTTTTGCGGCTTCCAAGAGCGTTTCACCTTCTTCAATTTTTCCGCCAATCATATTCCAGAAACGACCTTGATACTTTCCGCTAATGTCAGTTATTTTTGCATCATCGATGCATACCAGAGCTAATTCATTTTCTTCGTTGAGCAGAATAATCTTAACGCTTTTCCTTTCCATATTTTAAATGTTTTTACAGCTCAATTCAAAAATTTTTGAACTGACCATCAACAATTTTCACTTTACCTTTACCATTTTAATTACACTCATGGAATCTACCTTTGCCATGGTGTTTGAATTTTTAAGCCGCAAACATTTGAAAATAGAAATCTCAAAGGAAGTTTTAGGCACACGAATTATGATCCTGGGTCCGATGGCATCAGGAAAGTCGACCCTTGCCGAAATGACAGGAAAGAAATTGGGTTTTCCCGTTTATCATCTCGACCAATGCTGTTTGCTCCCAAATACTTACTGGGAACGTCGGCCAATTGAAGAATCTAAAAGATTGCATGACCAAGCTGTCAACGCTGACAAATGGGTCATAGAGGGGAATTATTTGGAATTCATGCCTTTTCGCGTTTCGCGCGCAACATCGGTGATTTGGCTAAATCCATCGACTCTAAAATGTATTTTTAACTTCTACAAAAGATTCTTTCGAAAAAATCGAAAGGGAACTCCCTATGCGGGCATGCTCGAAAATGCACGGGAAAGATTTACAATTAAAAGTGTGAAATATATTTTACGCCACAAGGAGAAAAAATCCATGTTTGAAAAAGCACTGGAAATCTTTCCCAGGGAGAAAATTTTTTACTTAAATTCGTTTAAAAAGGTACGAGAATTTTGCGAAAAAATAGAACTGCTCTGATTGACTTTGTTTCCAATGGCCAACATGTGCATTTCGCAAATTTGTTTCTCCCAACTGAAATCCATTGGCATGGAATGACCAGTTATTGATGGACCTATTGCCATGTGGCATGTGGTAATTTTTGCACGTTAGCAGAATTGGGTGATTGCTTTTGGGAAAACAATTATTACACAATCTGTCATCATGGTAAAATGCTTTGCAGGACAAACGCCCTATTTGAATGATGATGATGACGACGATGATGATAATGAAGATAAAGCTTCGAATCACAGTTCGAGGGATGCTTCGAGTTATACATCGATGATGCAGAAACGATTTTTGCAGGAAAGAAAAATTTTTCTATGGGGTGGGATAAATGATGTGACGGCAAAGGACATCACTGAAAAATTGCTATACCTCGAATTATCGAATCCGGGTAAATCGATCGATTTTTTCATAAACACTCCCGGAGGGTCCATAACATCAGGCATGTCAATCTATGACACCATGATTCTAATTTCTTCCCCGATCCGCATAGTAGTGACCGGAATTGCAGCGAGCATGGGATCAATTTTGCTATGCGGAGCTAAAAAAGGCAATCGGTTTTTGTATCCCAATTCCAGGGTTTTGATCCACCAACCACTCATCATGGGTCAAATCGTTGCCCAGGCGGTAGACATCAATATCCAGGCCCAGGAAATGGAAAAAACGCGGGCAGAATTAAATAAAATACTGGCTGCGTCTTCCGGACAACCGATCGAAAAAATCACAAAGGATACGGACCGCGATTTCTACATGAATGCACAGGAAGCAATTGAATACGGATTGGCCGATAAAATCATAAAAAAAATATTCTGAGCAAACTCTATGGTAGCCGAAACGATAAATATCGCCTTTGTTTTCGATGATAAATTTTCCGATTTATTCAGGGTTGCGGCTTATTCGATTGCCCAAAATACGAAGTCGAATTTGGCAATTTATGTCGTCGATTGTGGCGTATCCGAACTCAACAGAGAAAAAATTCTCCAGTTGAAGGAAAAATGCAAAAACATTTTGTCCATAAAAATTGGAATGCCGGAGCGGGTGGATGTTTTGGAAAATTTTCCAACGGAGGCACGTTTTAATTCCGTCGTCTTCTATAGGCTGGCGATTCCAAAGGTTTTTCCAGAACTGAAACGGGTGATATATCTGGATTGTGACATTGTGGCAGCCGGTGACATCCTTGAGCTCTGGGAAGAAGATTTGAATGGCTGTCCCTTCGGTGCAGTCGAAGAAGATGGCAATTTCTTCGGTGAAAAAATCAGGGCAGACAAGCTGGCATATTTGAAATTTCCGAAAAAAAATCGCTATTACAATTCCGGTGTTCTGCTAATTGATCCAAAAAAATTTGAAGAGTCTAAAATTTTTGAAAGGGTCATTGAACAGGTAAAAAAGACAAAGATTTTCCTGCCGTGTCCGGAACAGGATGCGATGAATATATGCCTGCGCAACGATGAACATTTAGCATTGAGCCCAAAATATAATTTTATACCATTCGCGGCATTGTCGAAAAAATGTTTCGCTGCCATTGGGCAAAATTTGGTCCTCATTGAGTACGCCTGTGTGAAACCGTGGGAAATGAATAGGACAACGGTAAAAGTGTTCCATTGCCTTGGTATTTGTCGATATTCAACCTTTATGTTGCTAAAATTTTGGCAATACGCTGACCAATTGGGCGACGTGGATCTCTGCAGCAAAAATCCTTTTCCTACGCTTAAATTTTTTTACAAACGCCTATTTCAACCGCTTGGGCGATTGCTTTCAAAAGCCATGCTGAAAATCGTACCGAAGACAGGAAAATCTCGCCCACATAAAAATCCACAAAAAGTCCATGAATGAAACCATAGACATAGCATTTGTTTTCGATGAAAAGTTTGCAGACCTGTTTAAAGTGGCAGCATATTCGATCTCAAAAAACACAAAATCGGACCTGGCAATACATGTGGTCGACTGCGGAATAACCGAAGGAAGCAAGGATCAAATTCGAAAGTTTGTGTCAGCCTTTGAAAATGTTTCATCGATAGAATTTAGGGTACCTGAACGCGTAGATGTCTTGGAAAATTATGCTATTCCGGTGCGTTTTTCCACGGCCATATTTTATCGGCTGGCTATCCCAAAATTGTTTCCCGAGCTCAAAAGGGTAATATATTTGGATTGTGACACCATCGCCGCTGGTGACATTGCTGAACTCTGGGCGAAAGATTTAAAAGGTTGCCCTTTCGGTGCAGTTGAGGAAGACGGCAATTTTTTGAGCCCAAATAGTTTTTGGCGCAAAAGGCTAACCTTGAAACTTCCCGCAGGACGTCACTATTACAACTCAGGCGTTCTCCTTATCGATTGCAAGCAATGGCAAAAGTCAAAAATCTTCGAAAGAGTAATTGAGTTTGTAAAAAATACCGATCTTCAACTGTCATATCCAGAACAGGATGCCATGAACCTATGCCTCCCCGATGACGAACATTTATCTTTATCGCCGAAATATAATTTTATGCCGTTTTTCATGCTTTCTAAAAGATGTCTCCGGATTATAAAAAAACCAGTTGTAATACATTATGCAGCAATTAAACCGTGGGAATTAAGTCTAAACAAAACCCTTATAAAAATTCTTTATTCGTTAGGAATTTGTAGATATATGCTGGGAATGTTTCTTCGCTTTTGGCAATATTCGGACAAAATTGATGGTAAAAAATTTTCCAGTTGGTCGATTATTCCAACCATAAAATTCTTATATATACTATTCCTTATAGAATTTTGTCCTAAAAAACTTTTAGAAGAAAATAGAAGAACAAAAACGCTAATTGAGGCCCCATGAATGAAACCATAGACATAGCATTTGTTTTCGATGAAAAGTTTGCAGACCTGTTTAAAGTGGCGGCATATTCGGTCGCAAAAAACACAAAATCGGATCTGGCAATCCATGTGGTCGACTGCGGAATAACCGAAGGAAGCAAGGACCAAATTCGAAAGTTTGTGTCAGTTTTTGAAAATGTTTCATCGATAGAATTTAGGGTACCTGAACGCGTAGATGTCTTGGAAAATTATGCTATTCCGGTACATTTTTCCACGGCCATATTTTATCGGCTGGCCATCCACAAATTGTTTCCCGAGCTCAAAAGGATAATATATTTGGATTGTGACACCATCGCCGTTGGTGACATTGCTGAACTCTGGGAAGAAGACTTAAAAGGTTGCCCCTTCGGTGCAGTTGAGGAAGACGGCAATTTTTTTAATGCAAAGACCAAATTGCGAAAGATGAAAGAGATTCATTTGCCAGAAAATAAACACTACTACAATACGGGAGTATTACTCATAGATACACGTAAATTTGAAGATAATAAAATTTTCGAAAGAGTAATCGAGTTTGTAAAAAATACCGATCTTCAACTGTCATGTCCCGAACAGGATGCCATGAGCCTATGCCTCGCCGATAACGAACATGTGTCATTGAGCCCAAAATATAATTTTATACCACTTACGTTGCTATCGGAAGAATGTTTTAAAAAAGTCAAAAAATTAACGATAATACACTATGCTGGCGTAAAGCCATGGCAAACAAACAAAAAAGTTGTCAAATTTGCCAAACTGTGCGGGCTGAGGAAATACCACACATCCATGCTGCTTAAATACTGGGAATATGCCGATTATGTGGATAGGAAAAAGTTTTCCAATGGTAACATTTTTCACGCTTTAAAGTTTCTCTACAAGTGCATTTTTCAGCCCATTGAACAGTTTATTTCGAGAAAATGTTGTCATTTCATGAAATCTCATTTTGGAAGACAAAAGAAAAACGATTGTTGAACATGGAAAGTGCGAAAAAAGTAATTTTGACTGGCATGCAACCAACGGGCAAGCTCCATTTGGGAGGATTGTTGGGAGCGACGAATAATTGGCAAAAAATGCTGGATGACTATGATTGCTTGTTTTTCTTGGCAGATCAGCATGCGATAACCATGCCATACGTCCCAGCCGAATTGCGGAAAAACACACTGGACTGTGTCGCGCAGTATATTGCCTGTGGCCTTGATCCGGAGCGGTGCAAAATTTTTCTACAATCCCATGTAATTGGGCATGCGGAATTGATGTGGATATTGGGATGTATTACCCCAATTGGTCAGCTGGAAAGGATGACCCAATTTAAGGACAAATCGAGCAAGGTTGGCGAATCGGTATGTTCCGGCTTGCTGTATTATCCCGTTCTAATGATGGCCGATATCCTATTATACAATGCCCACCTGGTCCCCATCGGGGAAGACCAGAAACAGCACCTGGAAATCACCCGTGACATTGCACAAAAATTTAACAATGCGTACTCCGAAACTTTTGTCCTGCCGGAACCGTATATTGGGGAAACCGGCGCTCGCATAATGTCACTGCAAAACCCCGCCGCCAAGATGTCGAAATCGGATAAAAATCAAAATGCGGTTGTGCACATAACGGATTCCGATGATGTTATTCGGAAAAAGATCATAGGCGCCGTAACGGATTCTGACAGTAAGATATCATTCGACCAGAAAAATAAGCCAGGGATTGCTAATTTGTTGAACATATACGCAGCGGCAACGGATCAAAGCATTGAAAAATCAATCGCGCAATTCGCTGACCTGACGAATTATGCCCCTTTCAAACGAGCCGTTGCTGATGCGGTGATCGCAAAAATTTCTCCGATCAGAAATAAATATTTAACAATTGCCAATGACAGGGAATATTTATTATCTGTGCTGCGTGCGGGCAAAGAAGAAGCTCAAAAGCGTGCCAACAAAATGATGGCAAAGATCTATCGTAAGGTTGGATTTTTGATAGATTAACCCAATGTCGAATGAAAAAATTTATAATATCTGAAAAACCAAGTGTGGCGGCCGATCTGGCAAAGGCCCTGGGAACATTTAAAAAACTTGATGATCGCTATGAAAATGACGAATATGTGATCAGTTGGGCCATTGGACATTTGGTTGAGCTATTCATGCCGGAAGATATCGATGCATCCCTAAAACGATGGTCGCTAAATACCCTCCCCATAATACCAGAAAAATTTAAAACAAAGCCCATTGAAAAGGTAAAAAAGCGTTTCAACGAGCTTAAAAGACTAATCCAGCGCGAAGACATTGATTTGCTGATAAACGGATGTGATGCTGGCCGGGAAGGTGAGTTGATTTTTACGTATATTTACGAATTGGCAAAGTGCAAGAAACCGTTTGTCCGCCTGTGGCTATCTTCCATGACAACACAGGGAATTAGGGATGCATTCGAACGCCTTAGAAGTAGCGATGAAATGCAACGTTTACAGGATGCCGCCAAGTGCCGATCGGAGGCGGATTGGCTAATAGGCATTAACGGGACACGGGCGATAACGACAAAGATGTTTTCGGTGATGTCCAGGCAAGTGGCAACCGTGGGACGTGTTCAAACTCCTACCCTCGCGATGATAGTAAATCGTGACATTGAAATTAGTAATTTCAAACCGACAAAATTTTGGAGAATTCTCGGGGCCTTTGGCATCCACAATGGTCCCTACGATGGCGTCCTGCAAAAAGATCAAAAATTAGACGACAAGAATCCCCATGACAGGACCGATAGGCTATGGAAACAGGATGAAGCCCTAGCAATTGTGGAAGCGATTGAAAATGAGCAAATTGCCAGTGTCTCCGAACAGAAAAAGCGCTCCAAGCAAACGGCTCCGAGGTTATATGATCTGACTACGCTTCAGAGAGAATCTAATTCGCGCCATGGTATGCCAGCGAATATGACGTTGCAAATTGCCCAGTCACTCTACGAAAAGCACAAGTGTATCACCTATCCCCGCACAGATTCCCGGGCGTTGACGGAGGATTATGTCCCAACCTGCTACAAAATACTAGCCGCCGTCAATGACGAACATAGGATCTTTGCCCAGCGCATAATTGAAAATAAAGCAGTCAACGGCAACAATAGGAAGATTTTTAACAATAAGCAGGTTTCCGACCACTTTGCAATTATCCCTACGCCCCAGGCTCCAAAAAATTTATCCGATGGAGAATATAAAATCTTCAACATGATTCTAAAGCGGTTCCTTTGCGTATTCTTCCCGGATGCGGAGTTTGATGTTACCACCCGAATCAGTAGGGTCAAAGAGTACTCATTTAAAACGGAAGGGAAGGTATTGGCGATCCCTGGATGGTTGGAAGTTTATGGGAAAAGTGAAACGGAACAGGATGGTGTGTTGCCTGCGCTGGCTGATAGTGACGGAAGCCCTCCCCAGGCCAAGGTCATTGGGATAAAAATTTCGGAAGATGCAACCCGTCCACCGGCACCCTACAATGAAGCAACCCTATTGACTGCCATGGAAGGCGCAGGGAAACTTTTGGACGACGAAGAGCTTGCCGATGCCATGAAAGAACGTGGTTTGGGGACTCCGGCAACGCGGGCACAGATCATAGAGCATCTGTTGGCATTAAGGTACATTGTGCGGGATAAAAAAGACCTGAAGGCAACGGCGAAGGCGGAAGACTTGTTAAATTTTTTAAAAGCTGCAGATATTGAAACTCTTTCGAGTCCAGCTCTTACGGGTGAATGGGAATACAAGCTTAGGCAAATGGAAAATGGTAATTTTACTCGTAAAAATTTTATGAAGGAAATTGCTGATTTGACGGCAGCCATAGTCATGAAGACGAAAAATTTCGTCGAAGGAAGTGACATAACAAAGGAAACTTCAATAATTTCCCCGACCGACAAGAAGCCGCTCATGGAAGGCCTACGCTGCTACCGCTCCCAGGACAAAATCCTAACGATTCAGAAGGTCATCGGTGGGAGGAAATTTTCAGAGGATGAGATCAAGGAATTGCTGGCAAACAAAAAACTTGGGCCGTTTGATGGGTTTAAGTCGAAAACCGGGGCAGATTTCTCTGCAAGCCTAGTGTTAGATAATTCCTTCAGGGTAAATTTAGTCTTCGAAAATTCAAATTCGGAATCTAAAACCACAACACCGTTATCCAAGGAAGAGATCGACAAATTTGAAGTCATTGGAAAATGTCCGCTCGATGGGTCCGATGTTGTTGTGACGGACAATGCCTATATTTGTAAAAATTATTTCAATAAAAAATGCAAACTTAGGATTTCGAAAAAGACACTCGATAAGGATATTGATGTCGAGCAAGTCCAAAAATTGTTAACGGAAAAGAAAACCGATCTGTTGGAAGGGTTCAGATCCAAGCGCACGGGAAAATTATTTTCAGCTCGCCTAAGCCTGCAAAAGGATGGCGGCCTTAGGTTCGAGTTCAAATAAATTCCTGTCCCAAAATAATGGTAAGTATCGAGGATATGGTTCCTTCGGCTACCAATTGTTTGCACGCCGGAATGTCTATGCCCCGGCTCATCATATAAAATGTGGTATCATCGCCAATGGCACCGACCGTTGCCCCATGGGAACATTTGACATTGCTATTGGAAATGAGAAGATCTGGATGGCTGATGGCCTGGGCCATATCGGACAATAGGATATTATCATTACTCTGCCTTGCATCGCTGTTTTCGGCAATTTCGCCAATGGTAATTTTCCCGTAAAATTCAGAAAGTGCGGAATCGTCCAAAATTGTTTTGCTAACAACATTTGATTTTGAATTCACAGCGTCATGGGTTTGGGAGATGGAAAATTTTTGCCCATCGGAGTTTTTGCCATAGAAAAAGTTTCCTATGTCAGAATTTGCCAGTTCACCTTTCAAGATAGAATCGACTGAAATGTCAAAATTTTTGCAATTTTCCGAGAGAATTACACATTTTAGCTGGCTAAATTTTTCCAGTTCAAACGTTAGCCGGATTGTACGCCTATCGCAATCGAGTGCTAAAATGATGATGTCCAAGCATGATCCTTCGCCGATGTTAAACATGGAGTTGGGAATGTCGGCAGAAGACATGAGAAGTTTTGTATCGGAAGAAATGTTTGTGCGGCGGAAATTATCACGAATAACGGACCGCCCACGTAAAATTTTATCCATATAATTTTGAACTATTCCCATTGTTTCCGAATATGCCAAACTTTTAGCCATTAACAACTGCCAAAATTAACATATTAACCTTTCCAGCCCGTAATGGCGATGGCCCTTTAGATACACGACTCCGCGAAAGTTTGTTACCACCTCCATGGCTTCCAGTGTCGAAGGAAATATCAGCCAATCAATGCCATCCATTGAAAATTCCATAGATTCTCCTATGATAGCTACCCTATCATTTTCGCGGAGCGGCAAATTTTTAAAAACGGTGGCATTGTCATCGATTACGCCGGATCCTACTTCTTCGTGCTTCAAAGCTCCAACAACGAATAGTCGATTGCCATGGGGAAACAATCGATCAAATTGGGACAAAGAGTTAAGAAAGGCCGTAAGATTCGCATTGTAGCAATCGGCAAAGTATGTCCTTGTCGATGTTTTTATAATTTCTCCGCGCCATTTGGAGGGCTTCCATTGACTAATTCGCTCTCGAATATTGGCTGAACTCACACCACATTCCAAAGCACATATACATGCCAGGACAAAGTCTTGGGCGGTTCCAGAGCTCATCAAGCGGGGCATGACAAACTTTAAAACTTCTTCCCTAAATCTCACTTCTACGTGATATCTATCGCCCTGGATGGCCATATGGTACCCAACATCCTTGCCATCTTTCTTGACGACCTCACAGTAATCTTGAATTTTTTGGCAATCATCAAATCTTAGGCACTCTTCGGGAAATATCCCATGGCCACCATTTTTTATGGCTTCGAGCAATAATTGGCTCTTTTCATGGGCAATCGTGGACTCGCTCCCCATACCCAACATGTGAATTTTGCTTATTCCTGTCAGTATGGCAATGTCGGGCTCAACGAGCTCCACCAATTTATCTATTGCCCCGATGGAATCGATGCCGACCTCGACGACCGCAAAAGCTTCGCCATTGGATATGCTTGCAAGTGTCATTGGAACCCCCAGCTGACCATTTTTGTTTTCGAACGTTGCATTTTTTTCAATGCCAAGGAGCAACTTTAAAATATCTTTTGTCGTCGTTTTTCCAAAACTTCCGGTAATGGCAATCATTGTCCCCGTAAACATTGACCGTGCCAACTTTGCCATTTCAATGATGGCAACATTTGTATCCGGACAGACAAACTGTGGCAAATCAACATCCAGTTTCGGTTGGGAAACGATGGCACATGAGGCCCCGTTCATTTTGGCATCTTCGAGAAAAATATGCCCATCGCGGGCATCGGTTATGAGAGCAATGTAGCAATCATCTGGATGCAACGAACGTGTATCGGTGCAAAATCGTGAAACCAGCTCCGGCTTTTTCCCGTCTAGCCAATATCCAATCGAAGAGTCGAAAACAGAATCCATATGCCTATGTCACCAAAATCCAATGCCCTTTATTCGATCAATTTTCTAGGGCCTCAAAAGCTTTCGACACAACCTCCTTTTATCTGTTTATCTCATTGAGTTTGGCCAGAGCATTTATCATGGCATCCGTGCTGTCAGCGTAATTCGATTTTTGGAAATTGTCCGGCCCTTGGGGATCCGCATGGGAATCCACGGCCATATCGGAAAAAAATCCAGCAGATTTAACATCATAGATACCCTTGATGCCCTTTTTCCAGGCAATGACAAACATGTCCGATAGGGTTTTTAGATTTGGACTTCCAAGGAACAATCGCAGGGATTGGGATTGGTCGATCCATTTTTGTAGCCTGGCAGCCCCTTCGATGATTGCTTCATTGTCGATCATATAGGCGGTCGAAAATACTGACTTTATGGATTCGGGAATTTCATCGATCGCAGCCAGTTCTCCTTCAAAATATCGAATTTGCTTATGGACCGATTTATTCCAGATGCCAGATTTTTTCAAAATTTTCACCAATTCCGGCGAAATAATCATCATCTCATAGTTGTCATCCAGCCGCTTGGTGAAAACATTTTTCGTAGCCGGGGACAATTCGGGATAGCATCCCAGAAGGCGGGCAATTTTTCTCGTTGGAGAAAACGCATTCAAATACGCATTCCTTATACCATTCTTTTTTACCTTGTTCCGTAGGGTATCCCAAGGCAGCGACCCAGCATTTCCGTCTCTGGCAAAGTCAAATGGCATTTTTCCCTTTGCCCATTCCGAAGATTCGAATACTTCGCATGTTCCATATTTTTTTGCCAGTTCGCAGGATTCATTGATCGTTTCGTAGGAAATTATCTCCGCACACTCCTCCCCAAACCTGATAGCTTCTTCGGAATTAAATGAAAGGTTTTTGCTATAGAATGCATTTTGCAATCCCATCATTCCCAATCCGATGGCCCGGTATTTTTTGGCAAATGTTTCGGCGGCCACGGAAGAGAAAAAATTGGCATCTATCATAGCATCTAGCGTGCGTGTTGCGACCACTATCGTATGGCGCAGAGCATCTTTATCAAGGGAGCCATCCGAAGTCAAATGCTTACTGATGTCCAGTGCCCCCGTATTACACACGGCAGTTTCTTCGTAGCTCGTATTCATGACGTGTTCCAAGCATAACCCTGCCCCATGGATTATTCCGTTTTTGCACATATTCGCACGGTTACACGTATCCTTGAATGCGATCTTCGGATATCCCGCTTCGAAAATCCGCTGCATGATTTTCTGCCAAATCTCCCGACATGTCACCTTTTTGCCAAAAATTTTACCTTCTCCAACGCATCGCTCCAGTTCCTCATATTTTTTGTCAAATTCATCACCATACAACTCATGTAAACCTTTGGCGTCTTTCGAATTAAATAGCGTCCAATCGGAATCCTGCTGTAATCGGTGCATAAAAATATCGGGGATCCATAATACTGTCCCGAGTGTATCATTTGGTATGCCCCCATTCACATATCTTTTGCGATAATCTATGAATTCCACTATGTCACTGTGCCAAATTTCCAAATATGCCGCTCCACGACCCCTACGGCGTTCGGTTCCTTGGTTTGCGATGGCCAACTGGTGCTGGTGAAGTTGTAAAAATGGGATTACCCCGGGAGCGCGTCCCCGGGTACCGGAAATTCTAGCCCCTTTTTCGCGAACATTGGTCCAGGAACCCGCAATGCCACCTCCCCATTTCGCAATGAAAGAGTTGTCGGAAATTCCACGGGTCATGATACTTTGCATGTTATCTTCGACGTAAAAGACGTAGCTCGACATCATTTGTGCTTTCGGTGTTCCAGCATAGTACAGGGTTGGGGTCGCCAGACAGAACTTCCTGTCCCGCATCAACTTATAGCACTCGATGACATCGCTTTCGCTGTGTTCCCTTGCAAGGAACACACCCATCGCAACACGCATCCAAAGCATTTGGGGAGTTTCTAAAATTCGATTGTCAAAATCCCGCATGAAATAGTGCTCTTTCAAACTTTGCAAAGCTATGGCATCGAACTCGCGGTCATGGGTAATATCCAATGCCTGCGAAAGCTGTCCAAGGTCGTATTTGAGCATATCCCTGTGCAATAGGCCACCGGCAACGGCCGTTTCAATATATTTTATAAAAGCAATACCCTGCTTTTCGTTCAGACATTCGAAGGTATCGGTGGAACAATTCCAGTCGAATATATCTTCATACAGATAAAGTAACTGTATTCTCGCCGCAAATACTGCCAAAACGGGGTCCTTTTCTATCAGCCGCTGCGCATTCCTGACGATATAATTTTTTAATCCTGAAATACTAATTTCCGACGAAATCCCTTCCCTTAGGGATGAAAATATTTCATCAAAGGTCAGGTGTGAATCCAGGCCCGCATTCGCAAATGCTATCCGTTTGCATAACTCCGACCCATCCCACAGAAAACTATCGTCGTCGGCATTCTTTACAACAATAATAGACCCCTGTTCCTGGGTTGTTTCATATTCTTTCTCAACGTCTGACAATTCTCGCAATTTTGCCCGTTCGGCGCGATATAGAATATATGCTTCGGCAATCTTATATTCTCCTTGGCGCATTAATTCTTCCTGTACGCAATCCTGGACATTTTCAATGTGAATAAATGACAAACCTTCGTCCAAGATATTCTTTGTCACCGCCCGAGAAATTTTATCGGCCCGCTCAGGACTTTGATGGTTAGCAGTGAATGCCAATTCAACCGCATGCTTTATCTTTTCAACATTCCACGGGACAACGCTGCCATCTCTCCTAATTAGATTCAATTTGCGGCTTTCCTTAAACCGCTTATAGTATTCATTCTCAAACCGGCACTTGGCGACGAATGCATGGGCCATATCCCTTTTATTATTTCTCACCAGAACCTCTTCGATGACATCATTCACAAGATCTTGGCTGGGCGGACAAGTTTCCCGCAGATTGATACAACTGCAGACTTGCCTCGTCAGTGAAATGACTAATTGCTTACTTTCATCGTCGAACATATCGGACTGCCTATGAACCAGGGAAGTGTTCACAACTGCCTCTCCGATTTTATCTGCAATTTCGCCAATGTTGTAATACTCGCAAACACACTCATCGTCGTTTTCAACGAGACGTTTCCAGTCGAATCGTGGTTTCTCTTCCATTGGGGTAGCAATCACACGTTTCAATTCTAAATTTTTCTGAACACTCATTTTTCGCTCCGTAGAAGGTAACAACTAAAAACCATTGGATACAACTTTTCTACCTCTATTTTTCCACATTTCAAGCTCCAGTTATGGAAAAAATTTTATCCCAGAAAAACGCAGGCCTGTGGACGGAAAAATCCCAATGATTTACAATTTTCTCACCGATTAAATCTTTACCAACAGTTAAAACATATGGCCACCACTAGGGTAGGAATTAGGGCTCCCAAAAGTAAATACAGGGGCGAGATGCCACCGGCAAAGTATTTCGACAAAATATTTTGCCCGGCCGGATTGGGGGCATTGGCAATTACCGTCAATCCTCCGCCAGTGACAGCTCCCGACAGGACAGCTTTTTGCATGGATTGATTTGTGGCAAATTCGGAAACGAGGGAAGATAGATATGTTATGGCCGCATTATCATTAAATGCGGTCAAAATCGTAGATCCGACGAACAACTGAAATTCTTTTAAACTTTTTAGTACTGGAGCGATCCACCACTCCTGCAACCCTCCAAAAGTAACCAAGCCAGCCAAGAAAAATCCAACTAAAATGGGAGATTTCAAACTTACATTATCCTGATACATTTTTGTGGCTTTTACAAATGCCAAGAAGAATAAAAATCCTGCAATTACCAACGCCGGTGTGTGTAAATTTATCACCGTCCATGCCAGAAATAGGCAATGGGCAATGGTAATCGCCACCGGGACTTTTTTTTCGCAATCATGTTTTTTTTCACCACCACTGCGTTTTTTCTGCAAATCGGAAAACTCTTTTTTGAAAATTAAAAAATACAACAGGGTACTGGCAATAACTCCCACGATGGCATGCTGTCCCAGGAGCATAAACACCTTCCCAATTGTCAGATGCCATTTGTGGGCAACCATCAATATTGGTGGTGCCGCAAAATGGGTCAATGTTCCACCCACGGAGACATTCACGAATAACAGCCCAAGTGTGGCATAGCACATTTTTTTTGAGGGTCGTAGGTCGTAAAACTGTTTTGCGAGCAACATGGCCCCTATTGTCATGGCCGCCGGTTCGGTTATGAATGATCCCATAAACGGGGCAACGACCAGAATTGATATCCACCAGGCCGCAACTGTTCCTTTCCCCACGCTGGCAATTCGTCGCAAAATAGACTCTGCCAACGATAGAATTGGGCGTGTGGCCGAGATGGCCATGATAATGACAACAAAAACTGGTTCCGCAAAACTCACAACATTATTGAAATAATGCCCCAGTGTGTGCCATCCAAAAAAGATAACCATGCAGACCAACAGCGGAACTACCCAAATGCCGAAAATTGCTTCAACTTCCCCAAGGAAATGGCAAATGGTCGCCTGGAAATGTTTTTTCGGTGAATCTTCCGCGTTGGAGTTAGTAATTTTTTCAGACAGCCGTACGAATTTTGATGCAAAGAAAGTATGGATAATTGCGCATAGAAACAGGGCCGTCGCGATTAAATTAAATGGTGAAACCCGCATGCGATGTTTTAAAATTCCACCCAATGAAAGATTTTTTCCAGCCTCCAACGCCTGATAGTCCTGGAGCGGTATGGGGAAACTTACGGCGGTGTGTGTGGTAGCACAGGCACTGCCAGACAGGAAAATTAAAAAAAGGACACTGATTACTATGATACGGGAAATTTTATTCTGCACAGAATCGAAGCTATTATGTGTGTAAAATTTTCAATGAAAAAATTAAAAACGGTTTCGGCGTTAGCCACTTCCAGAACTAACACCGAAACCTTCTCACAGTTTTTTATTTTGCGCTACTAGTTATGAAGCAGCAAATTCCAATAAAAAGACGACTTTTACGCTCCAATCATGAATTCAGGAACAACTCCCTGGGGTATCGAGCTTGAAGGCGACGCTCCTTCGCCACCATCACCGCCTGACACATCCTCCCCCTTAGGTAGGGTTCCTTGCGTATAGAGAACCATTTTTTGTTTCCAACGGTCCACTTCGTCCAAAAATATTTTAAAAAATTCTTCAAACTTATCTATATTCAAAAATCTCAGTGGAAATTGGTATCCAATGGCAGCATTATTGCTTTCTACGTTATAGGATAAAGTCAGACCCTTGCTTTCCTCTGGATCATTGTTCATTCGCAACAGGTAACGTAACACTGCCCCGGCATTGGTTTCCGGGATTTGACCAACTTCCGCAATGAATATCATGGAATCACGCTTATTTTCATGTTTTATGTGAATAAGCATTCCCTGATCAACGTCCAAACAGCAGTATCCCGACGAATCGATTTGCAATCCGGATAAATTTATTCTGCTCGCAAACTCGTGGAGAATATCTGTAAAAGTATCTATTGGCATAATAACTCTCTATTTGAAAAAAATTATTGGACGATCATATATTTAGTCAATGCTTATTTATAGCTACATGAAAAAATTTTTGCATAAACAACTTCTTTACGAAACAACAATTATATTTACAAATTTTTTAACTTTTAATATCACCCTCTAACAATTCCTATCATACGCGGGAACCTTCCGCAAGTTTCAACACCTAGGTCGCCCTTCGAACCTTAACCTCACCAATGTGAGATTTACCGAAATTAACTACGTCATCCAAGACAATGCTGTTTCGGTGAGAAAAAATTGACTCATCGTTGTTCAATTTCTTGTTCATTGCGTGTTCGGGAACAAATTCTTGAATGACAAACCGTTTTGACCCGGATAGCTGCAATATTATGCTCTTTACATCATAGGACGAGTGAAATATTGGGACAAATGTTGTGCGAAATTCATAGTCAACGCCGCTGTTTTTGATTAAATCCACGGATCGTTTTATGCTTTCGATATCGACCATGGTATTAGTGATTTCGGTATACCTGTCGAACTTATGCTTTATGTCCATGGCAACGTAGTCCAATAGGTTCGCTTTGTACAGATTATTCAAAATCTCGGGTTTTGAACCATTGGTATCCAATTTTATTGAAAAACCAAGTGCCTTTATTTTTTTTAAAAAATCTCCCAAGTCATTGTGTACGGTCGGTTCTCCACCGGATATGACCATGCCTTCGATTTTTCCTTTCTTGCTGTTTAAAAATTTAAATATCTCTTGTTCGTCCATCAGATTTTCGAATTTACCGGGTAGGACCAACGATTCGTTATGGCAAAACTGGCAACGGAAATTGCACCCCTGCGTAAACAGCACACACGCAATTTTTCCGGGAAAATCGATCAACGAAACTTTTTGAAGGCCACCTATTTTCATAAGCCGTCCTACCTGTACGAATTTCAAAAATCATTGCAAGATAATTATAAGTTTAGTGAGCTTTGAAAAATTATACTCGTTTCTTATTGAATTTAATGTTCAGTTATTTAACATTTTTTTCAAAAAAGAGATGTCTGATAGGATTTTAAGTGAAATTAGGCAGGAAATTGCAAATTTAACCTGCAAAATCGAAAAAAAAAATATAGGTAAGATTTTAACTCTTGCCGATGGAGTTGCAACCGTTGATGGTCTATCAAAGGCCATGTACAACGAAATGATTGAGTTTCCAAATAATGTTTTTGGGATCGCTTTAAACATTGAGAAAGAAACCGTAGGTGTCGTTTTGCTTGGGAATTGTTCATCGCTAAAGGAAGGAGATGAAGCAAAAACTACCGGCAAGCTACTATCGGTGCCAGTTGGCATGGAATTGCTTGGGCGTGTTGTCGATGCGCTCGGTAATCCAATTGACGGCAAAGGCCCAACTGGGTGTAAAAATTCTTTGCCCGTGGAACGGATTGCTCCCGGTATCATGACCAGGAAGGCAGTCAATCAACCCCTGCAGACCGGAATTCTAGCAATTGATTCCATGATTCCAATAGGACGCGGACAAAGGGAACTTATCATTGGAGATCGTTCCACGGGAAAAGGAAGCATTGCCATAGATACTATTATTAACCAGGCAAATATAAATCGCAAAGGGCTTGCCGGTGGAGATCCGACATTTCGTCCGGTATACTCGATATATGTGGCCATTGGGCAAAAGAACTCCACCATCGCCCGAATGATTCACACATTGGAAGAATTCAATGCCCTTGAATATACAATTATTGTGTCATCAACCGCCTCCGACAGTGCTTCCAATCAGTACATTGCGCCCTATGCGGGTTGCGCAATGGGAGAATGGTTCATGCAGAACGGGATGGATGCCCTGATTATCTACGATGATCTTTCAAAGCATGCCGTGGCATATCGCCAAATTTCATTGGTCCTGAAACGTCCTGCGGGGAGAGAAGCATTCCCGGGGGATGTTTTCTATTTGCATTCTCGGCTTTTGGAACGGGCAGCAAGGATGAATGAGGAGAATGGTGGAGGGTCTCTTACGGCTTTGCCATTCATAGAAACTCAGGCCGGTGATGTATCGGCGTATATTCCGACAAATGTAATTTCAATCACAGATGGACAAATATTTTTGGACACCGATCTGTTCAACCGTGGCGTACGCCCAGCAATTTCCGTTGGAATTTGCATTTCCCGCGTGGGATCCGCTGCCCAAGTAAAAGTTTTCAAACAGGTTGCCGGGCAAATAAAACTAGAATTGGGCCAATACTATGAGCTATCGGCGTTTGCCCAATTTGGGTCCGACCTCGACGAGAAAACAAAGATAAAACTGGCCCGTGGGGCACGCATTGTGGAATTGTTCAAACAAACATCCCTACGCCCAAAATCCGTCGAAAATCAAATCATGTTACTTTGGATGATGAAGAATGGTTATTTCGATGAAATTCCGGTTGAAAAGATTCCGACGGTTGCCATCGAATTGGAAGAATATGCAAGTTTGCACTTTGTGAATCTCATGGCTTCCATTGCATCCAAAAAGATGCTGGAAGACTCGGAGGAAAAGATGTTGCACTCCTTGGCAAAGGAATGGTTGGCAACAAAAAATGTTAAATCACAATGAAGGGTATAAAGGAAATTCGTAGCCGCATAAAAGCAGTGCATAATACCGCTAAAATTACGCGGGCAATGCAACTTGTCGCATCTTCTAAAATGAAAAAGGCACAGCAATTGGCATTGCTGGGGCGCCCCTACATGCTCCTTCTCACGGAAATTGCAGAAAGTTTATCCCAATTGGGCTCTTCCAAACTGCGCCATCCTTTTTTCGAGTGCCGGGAAGTCAAAACTCGAGGAATTATCGTCGTAGGAACGGATAAAGGCCTCTGTGGAGCATTGAATCAAAATATTTTGAAGTTTATAAATGCAAACATTCCAAGGGACAAGGATGTAAAATTTATAACCGTCGGAAAGAAAGCAATGCAACTAATTTCAATGGCAAAATGGACAATTATTGCCAATTTTAATGTGAGTGACCGGACGGAATATTGCGAATTGGCCCCCATCGTGGAATTTTTAAAGAATGCATATTTGGCTAATGAGATCGATTCCCTGGAAATAATTTTTGCACAATATATAAATCCGCTGGTCCAGGAACCTATCAGCCAACACATTTTGCCGATGCTGGATTTTAAAAGCGAATTGGAAAGACTGTGCAAAAACATGCACATTAATTTGGATGAAATTGCGCCCGACCAACGGCCAATGATCGTGGAGCCCAATATCAGTTCCGTCGTCGCCATGCTGTCCCAGATGTTTCTTAGCCAAAACATCTACCGTGTAATTCTGGAAGCCAAAGCATCGGAACACTCTTCTCGGACAACGGCGATGAAAGGGGCCACGGATAATGCGGAAACATTGTCGAAGGAACTATCTTTGGAATATAATAAGTTGCGACAGGCAGCAATCACCAATGAAATTGTTGAAATATCAGCAGCAACACAAAGTTTGTAACATGGAAAATACTGGAAAAATTGTACAAGTTATTGGAGCGGTAGTCGATGTGGAGTTTCAGGTTGGGGCAACCCCTGATATTTACAACGCTTTAGCCGTAAAATATGATATCGAGGGTAAGCAAGAAATTCTCATTCTGGAGGTTCAGCAACATCTTGGCAAGGGAATGGTGCGTTCCGTCGCAATGTCCGCAACGGATGGCCTATTCCGTGGCCTGGATGTAACGGACACGGGGAGGCCCATCGAAGTTCCCGTGGGCGAAGAAGTTTTGGGAAGAATTTTGAATGTTACCGGCGATCCGGTTGACAACAGGGGAGAAGTAAAAACTGCCAAGAAATATCCCATCCATAGGCCAGCGCCAACATTGCTTGACCAAGACACCGGTTCACAGATTTTGGAAACTGGTATCAAGGTCATCGATTTGATCTGTCCATTTATAAAGGGGGGCAAGATCGGAGCGTTCGGCGGTGCCGGCGTGGGGAAAACTGTAGTTATCATGGAATTGATCCATAACATAGCCACCGAACATGGGGGATATTCGGTTTTTGCTGGCGTTGGTGAACGTTCCAGGGAAGGCAATGACCTGTTCCACGAGATGTGTGATTCCAAGGTTATCAACGTGGATGATCTTTCAAAATCTAAGGTTGCCCTCGTTTTTGGTCAAATGAATGAACCTCCCGGGGCCCGCATGCGTGTTGGGTTGACTGGACTTTCCATCGCAGAATATTTCCGGGATGAAAAGACTCAGGATGTTTTGCTATTCATTGACAATATTTTTCGGTTTTCCCAGGCCGGATCTGAAGTATCGGCTTTGCTGGGACGTTCCCCATCTGCCGTAGGTTATCAACCGACATTGAGCAAGGAAATGGGAGATTTCCAGGAACGCATCGCATCGACCAAAAATGGTTCCATTACATCGTTCCAAGCCATCTACGTCCCCGCCGATGATTTGACGGACCCAGCACCGGCCAATACATTTGCCCATTTGGATTCCACCATCGTTCTTGATCGCAAAATTTCTGCACTTGCAATCTATCCAGCCGTCGACCCCCTGGCCTCAACGTCTAAAGCTCTGGCTCCCGATATCGTCGGAGAAGAACATTTTCGGGTTGCCAGAAGCGTCCAAGCGCTATTGCAAAGGTACAAAGATTTGCAGGATATCATAGCGATTCTTGGAATGGATGAACTTTCCGAAGAGGATAAACTTACGGTTTCACGGGCACGAAAGATCCAAAAGTTTCTATCCCAACCATTCCACGTTGCTGAAGTTTTTACTGGATTTCAGGGGAAGTACGTCAAAACCGAAGACACAATTCGCGGGTTTGCGATGATTCTCGATGGTAAGGTGGACAATATATCCGAAAACGATTTTTATATGAAGGGGACAATCGAAGAAGTTATCGAAGGGAGTAAAACATGAAACTAAAAAGCACAATTTTTCCTATCTTGATTGGGATCTTATCTCTATTTGTAGGATCAAGTATTTGGGCACTGCCACTGTTTAATGACGATGGCAGCCTGACTGAAGGCAGCAAATACCTATGTCAAGCACTGGAACTTGATGGTGAAATAACAAATGCC
>JAISRG010000050.1 GCA_031273725.1 Puniceicoccales bacterium | reverse complement strand
TTTGCCAATGGAAAAAACCTTTCTTAATCCCCCGAGCTTGCCTGTGACAGCCAACCACATGGCCCCTTCTGCAAACTTTGCGGCATTTGGGTTTTCTGCTTTGAAAACATCCCACCGTCTGCGTAGACGATTGGTTTCTTCGACGATCAAAGCAGCAATTCGCTGGCGAGTGCCGTGATGTTCTTTTTCTTTTGCGGAGGGAATGGAAACATGCTGCCGTGGGTCAACATAACCTGGAGCACCTGGCAATGGAATATCCGGAGTATTAGCAGACACTATCCTTTCCACTTTCGGGTCATTTTCGGACTTCCTTTCATTGGTGAGGGCAATGGCATCTTCCAAGCGCCGCTGTGCCATCTCCAGCCGTTCGAAACCGTCCTTGACCTCCGGGTCATCGAGGAAATCTTTGACGTCGCTGTCAATTTTGTCGACTTCCATGGGCCCGAGGTGCTGAACAATTGCCGCCTGCTTGACCCGTGCCCTGATGCGCTTGAACTCGTCGATCTGGCCGACCATGGCTACAATCTCCCCGATGGCGGGAATGAAAATTTGTTTCGGGAGCCTCATTACCAACTTTCCATGTCTTTGCGTAATATTTCTATGTATCCATGGCGTTCTTCACTCATAAAATCTCCTGTTTCGTCCAGCAATTCTGTTGCATTTTCTACCTTCACTTCGTTAAACATAACTCTAAATTCTTCAAATATGCCAGGCCACATAAAACATGAACACATCTGGGCACACTTGCATAAATCATTTTTTGCAAATGAGTTTAATTTTTTGTAAAATGCTTGTAGCACTTGATTCGGCGTAAAATTCATTTCTATTTGGGATTTCATATGTTCACACAGTCCACCATATCCTTCATTTTCTTTGGTAAAAAAATCTAACAAATGTTCAAGAACTTCGGGATCATTGGTTTGAATAAGAATATCCAAAATATTATAAGCTTGCCAAAATTTCATATTTTGTTCTTCATCTGATAAGGTTCTGTCGTAAATTAATAATTCAGCAGCCTTGTTTAATTTTTGTTTGTGTTCTTCTTTCATTTTCGATCATTGATGCAATTGCCTATTTTTCACTTACCAATTTTTCATATCTTGCTCAAGTAATAATATCATTTTCTGGACATCTTCTGGGATATCATATTTAAATCCTTCTTTCATATTTTCGATAAATTGGTCAGAATGATCTGACTTTATAAAATTAAACATTTCTTTAAATTTATCAAAATAATCATTATACAAAAACCACATGGACATTTCGGCACATATGTCTAAATGATTTCTGGCAAGTGAATCAAATTTTTTATAAAATGCTTCCAATATTTGGTCTAATGTGTAATTTACTCCTATTTGGGATTTCAAACTTTCACACACTCCGCCAACTTCTAAATCGAAGTCTTCAACGAAAAAATCTAGTAAATGTTCCAATACTTCAATATCTTTCGTTGCAACTAAATTTTTCATTTTTTGTACAAAATCATCCATACATCTTGTATGGAAAACTTCGTCTGGGATGTTGCTGTAATTTTTAAAAAAATTATCCATTTTGTCCAATTCATCTTTATATTCTTTTTTCATTATTTCTTTTCTTTTTTGTACAAATCTGGAAATTGTCCTTTGTGTTCTTTTAATCCTTCAAGCAACTTTGACCTCCCTTCGATATATATTCCATTCTCTTTTTCAACCCTTATTGTATCTTTGAGTCCCTCAGCTGTCGCATCTCTGAAAGATTGCTTCAAGTCGAAATCCCTTGCTTTTTGAGCATACGTATTTGTTTCCATGTGTTGCTCTTCCGTTAACATGACAGATAGACCGCTCTTTGGATTAATATTATGCTCTTTTAAGTACCTCTGTGGAACTATGTGATGAGCTTCTTTATTGTCACCGAAGCCTCCTGTAGGTGCACCTCTTACAAGTTTTCCATGAATTCCAACGTTTCCAATACTTCTTTGTTGAGTGCGAGCCATCACTTTCTCTTTTGCGATGGCGGATAATTTCTGAGAACTTTCCATGCGCAGGTTTTGCTTCTGTGCAAATTTCGCTCTGGCAGTTGCGGGAACATTTACTTTTGTGGCTGCCAATGTGCTTGATACTGCGACCATATCTTTGATCAATGCCGTGATACCAGCGATCTCCACACCCGCGAGGGCAGTTTCCACGGACCATACCGCTGTTTCGGCGAACTCGGCGGCTTCATTCTCATCATTGGCATGGGAAATGGCGTAATCCACCAACGAATCTGTCCCATTTTCGATTACTGATGCCACTATCTCCTGGGACAGCATCTGGGATCCGAAGAATGTTACCATCCTCTTGCCCCCCATCTTGATTCCTGCTTTTACCAAGCCAGCTATGCCGAGATAGCCAACACCTTTCAGTGCCCAGCTGCCTGCTTTCGACCAATAAGGATGATTTTTTGCGAATTCCTCGGAATGTTTCCGAATGGTGGTGGCATGTTTCAAACAATCGTAGGCGACCGAATCCTTTTGCGCTTCCACGGTGGCATATTCAGCAGACAAATGCCTTTCGTGTTGACTTTCCCGATATTCGGCGACCGCTTCATTGGAAGCCACATCCTCTGCGCTGAATTCTGGAGCACTCTGGTCACCTTCCATTGTCTCGAATTCTGCCAGTTGCGCCAGGCAATTATCCATCTTTTCATCCGCTTCACTCAGCCGTTCGAAACCGTCCTTGACCTCCGGGTCATCGAGGAAGTCTTTGACGTCGCTGTCAATTTTGTCGACTTCCATGGGCCTGAGGTGCTGAACAATCGCTGCCTGCTTGACCCGTGCCCTGATGCGCTTGAACTCATCGATCTGGCCGACCATGGCTACAATCTCCCCGATGGCGGGGTTTAT
>JAISRG010000043.1 GCA_031273725.1 Puniceicoccales bacterium | reverse complement strand
ATTCTGCAATCGGAACATGCGAGATACCGCATCCGCTAAAATCTTTTCATAGGCATGCCCAATGTGCGGCTTCCCATTGGCATAGTCTATGGCCGTCGTAATATACATCTTCTTCATTTGCTTTTGTAACTATTGCGCAACTATTACACTGAATTTGACCTTTACAATGCCATTTTTTCAAAAATGTCAAAATCACATTTGGTAAAAAAACTTTGTCGACTTTTGGCGATGAATTCCCTGAATTCCTGCCGCTTGGATTTGCTCCTTTCTTCGAAATCCGGCGAAATATTCCTAGTGTGGTATATTGGAATATTCTGACCGCAGAATTATGTTGAGAAAATCCTCGACGGAAATAAATTCTTTCCAAGAGCAAATGAATAGTAGCGAAATAACCATCATTCTCAACGGAAAAAGGATCAAAGCACAGAATGGAGAAAGGTTAGTTGAAATAATCCAACGGCATGATATTCCTTTGTCAGCCCCATGTTATCATAGGTCATTGACGGAAACAGGCCATTGCGGACTGTGTTTGGTTGGCGCCAGGAGAAAAGCGACCGATAAGTTTTCGGTGGTATTTGCATGTACCGCAACGGCCAAGGAGGGCATGGAAATCGACACCGAATGCGAAGAGGCCGTCAACAATCGCAATGAGTTGTTTAGATTGCATCTCCTGCGGCATCCCCTCGATTGTTCAAAATGTGACAAAGTTGGCTATTGCTTCCTGCATAAATTTGCTTCGCAGACAAAATTTTCGGGATTCACACGCATAGAGCAGGGGCAGCTACAAAATGTTAAATACGAGGAATTTGGACAACATATTTCCTTCGATGCTCAGAAATGCATAGGCTGCCAAAGATGTGTCCGATTTTGCCGAGATATCCTCGACGAAGAATTACTGAGTTTCATACGCAATGAAAATGGATTCGAGAAAATTGCTTTGTATCCAGGGAAGAATTTGGACAACAACTACTCTCTGAACCTTGCCGATCTATGCCCCGCAGGAGCTTTTGTAAACAAGGATTGCGTATATCAGCCGGTGGAGTGGGATTTGATCAGCACTCCAAGTATCTCAACGGAAAGCAGCGTGGGGATAAACACCTACGTTCTGCATAGGGATAACAAAATTTTTAGGATAAGACCACGCGAAAATAAATATGTAAACGACGCTTGGATGTCGAATTCGGCAAGGAATGAGCACAAATATTTTGAAAATAAAAAGAGGTTAACCAGGATAACACAAAATGGGCAACGGGTGCACCTGGAAATGGCGGTTCTGCAGATGGTAAAATCATTTTTGACAGATGAATTAGCCGTCGTCTGTTCGGGAAATATGTCTCTGGAGGATCAATTTGTTTTACGTAAACTGTTGGATTCCATCGTCCATGGTATGTTTTTCCTTAGGAAAAGAAGGGTTTCCGATGGTTTTTTAATATCCGATGATGCTACACCCAATGTCAACGGTGCTATTTTGAATAAAATTATCACCAAAGAAAAAATTGTCGATGATTTGAAAGAGTTGAATCGAAGGATACAGGCCGGACTGTGTAAAAAAATTTTGTCAATCAATGAGGACATTTTCTCCCATGGAGTGCCCTATGCATTGCCGGATGATGTGGAAATATTCTACATAGGGACGGAAAACAATAAAACATCAAAACGAGCAACGATCATAATTCCAGTCACAACGGTTTTTGAAAACACTGGAACTTTCATCAATAAAGATTGGCGATTACAAAAATTTTACAAAGCTATTAATCCACCCAGTGATAATATTTTTCCCATGTGGTACGTATTTTCATTGCTCTCAAATGTCTACTTGGGGACCACGGAAAGGGAACTATTGTGGCTCGATGATGTTTGGAAAAATATGACCCACGATGTAGATTTGTTGGCAAATGTTGACTTTTTTAATGTAAATTTAAGTGGAGTTTTGTTAAAAAAACATCAAAAGTGATTTTTTGATTGCAAAAATTTTTATATTGAATACACATAATATTACAACCGTTAGGAAGTGCGGTTTAGTTAGGGGAGAACCGGCTGAAATATTTTTCAGCCGGTTGTTTTATTTTACTGGGGAAAAATCACATAATTTTATCGTATCATAAATCAAAGGTGCTTTACAAAAAACAAATTCTCTTTCATTAGGGTTACACCAATCTATGCCGTTTTTTCGGGTTTGTGCAAGCTAAAAATTAGGAAAATCGATCACAATTAAAAATGGCCGACAATTTCTTTGATGGTATTGGCTATGCAAGACAACGCATCCCGCCACTCATCTTCGGGATATTCGGAACAAATGGATAATCTTAACCGTGCATGGCCGAGGGGCACGGAAGGGTAACGAATTGCTGCCAAATAAATTCCTTGCTGGTAAAGATTTTCAAAAACTTTCATTGCCATGGTTTCATCCCCAATTGGCATGGGCAAAATAGCTGTGGCTTCCGGAGGAAATGCAATTCCATATTCCGAAAAAACATTTTTCGCAATTTCCGAAAGCTGTTTTAACCTGCGGACCCTCTCCGGTTGTGTTTGCAAGATCCGTAGAGCTTTTGACGAAGCTGCTAGTGCCGAAGCTGGCAGCATAGTAGAACATAGAAAGGGGCGGGAACGTTGACGCAGGTATTGGACCAGGGATTTCGTTCCACAAACAAAACCTCCAAGGCTTCCGAGTGCTTTGCTGCATGTGCCAACCTGTATGATGCGCGGGCTTGGCGGAATATTAAAATATTCCAGGGTCCCGTGGCCGCTTTCGCCCAAAACTCCCAGCGAATGGGCATCATCGATGATGATATGGGCATCGAAAATTTCTGCCAGTTGCAGCAGTTGTGGAAATGGGGCAATGGTCCCATCCATGCTAAAAACTCCTTCCGTAATGATGAAGCATGATTGCGCACTTCGGTGTTCATTTAATAATTCCCGCAACCGATCGATGTCGCGGTGTGGATAAATCACCGTCTTGGCATGGGACAATCTGCAACCATCAATTATGCTCGCATGGTTCTTCTCATCACTGAAAATCACGTCTCCGCTGCGGCCTATGGCCGAGATTAGCCCAATATTCGCCATATATCCGGTGTTGAATATCAATGCGGCTTCCGAGTGTTTAAAATTCGCCAGATCTCGTTCCAACTGGTCCGCAAGAGGATGTGCTCCCGTTGTTAACCGTGCTCCACTGGATCCAAAACCACCATCGTTCATACATTTTTTCGCGGCTTCTATGACTTCGGGATGAAATCGTAGCCCCAGATAGTCGTTGGAGCATACTACGAAAAGTTCATGGCCTATTTCGGTTACACTATGCGTCGCATCGAGAAATTTTAGCATCGGGACATTTCTCGTTAAACCCAGGTGATGGCACTTTTCAATTTCAGTCTGCCAATATGTTTCAGCATTCATATTTATTTCCGTGGAACTTCAACCAATACCGGTTGATTCTCAAAAAAATCAATCAGATCATTGAGATTTACGCTCGATTTAACAAAAAACACGCGCCCCCCAATATTATCCTCCTTAGATTTCATTGGAGAGAGTCTCCTATAAATTTCTTTGGAAGCAACATAGCCAGTGACATAGTGCGGATCATCTGACCAACACAACTCTGCCACATAGTCCTTTGCAAATGCTGCCTTGGAAGCCAATATCACTGCCTCGCGAACCTTTTCACCACCCACACCGTATTCGGCCATAAAACTCAAAAATGCGGGTTCGTTTTTACAGTCCATGTGCGATAGTCGAACTCCACGATCACCAAAATTATCGATACGCTCTCCGGTAACAGCATTTAGAACCATCCCCCCTCGCATGCTTGCGGATAAGTTTTTGATTAATTCAATGCCTTTGTGCGCAGCGATTTCAGAAACCCCAAATTCCATAAGCGAAATAATGGCGTTGCCATGGGATTGTTCCATGGTCGCAAATTCCAATGATTCTATTTTTAAGGCGGGTATTTGCCAAATCTTTGCCCTCTTTATTTTGTCGATTCGAATATTAATCATATCCGCTTTCCCACGCGTATGTGCCGAAATCCTCCGAAGAAGATTTTGAACAACCGAAGCGACCTGATTGCCGGGCACCAAACGCTCACAACCGGATAAATGCTGTTCTCCGCCACCATCGTTAGCATTAGCCGCAGCTCGCATGCGTATGCTAAACAAGTAATGAGATGACAAGTTATGTTCAATCACCAATTGAAAAACACCCATATTAGCCATTACCAATATTTCAAGTTTTTTAACTCAATGAGTTCTCTAAATCTCTTGCTCTTAACCTCAACTTATGGGGGCTAAGTTAAACATATAGACCATATAATTTAATTCGGTTTTTCTGTATTTTTATTTTGAGTTTCACGTAAAACTTCTTCTGTGCTACCCCATCTCGCTTTCGCTCTCCCCAAACTGCTTTCTCAGCTATTTGTGTCGGCGTTTTAGCCGTTAATTTCCTTTTTTCGTTAGGGTGTAAGCGCTGAAACCTGGAAACTTGCACAATGTTATTTTTGCCCCTTAAAATCTCTTTTTTTGGATTTAAAACCGCTAGCAGTTTGGCAATTCTCTGGACACTATGTTTTTCCTCAAATACTCAATGGCCGATGCCAATTTTAGCGTACCGGCAAAATTTTTGTCTATGCGTGAA
>JAISRG010000062.1 GCA_031273725.1 Puniceicoccales bacterium | reverse complement strand
CATATTACTTGATATCTTAGTAATTTTTCCTAGGGCCTGGTTTTTCAGGCTTTCACCTGAGATTTTTTCTTTTTTTGTCTCCTCAATTTCGTCATTCGCGTGAAAATTTTTTTTAATTTGCCTTCAAATATCAATTTCACAATTTTATTGCTTGAGCCGCAAACCTCAATCCTTAAATCAATTCACTATTAGTTTTTATGAAGTCTAGGTCAAGTAGATCATGGTAGAAATATTTTACATTGTGCCCCTTGTCGCTGTCGTTGCATTTTTGTTTGCGCGGTATTTTTTCGTAAACATGAAAAGAGAACACCAAGGGTCGGAAAAAATGGTTGAGATTGCATCACGGGTGGCAACCGGGGCAATGGTATACCTAAAGCAACAGTATAAAGTCGTCGTATTGATATTTATTGTGATAGCGATATTGCTGGCGTGCTTGTCCTATGGACTGGGTTTGCAAAATCGGTGGGTTCCATTTGCATTTTTGACCGCAGGGTTTTTTTCTGGCCTGGCAGGTTTTTGTGGAATGATAACGGCAACGAGTGCATCTTCTAGGACTGCATACGCCGCATCAAAATCTCTAAATGCTGGACTAAAAATTGCTTTCCGCAGTGGTGCCGTAATGGGTCTAGTGGTCGTGGGATTGGCACTGGTAGATTATTCAATTTGGTTTTTGATGTTAAACAGGTTTTCAGGAGATTTGGTCGGTTCCCAAAAATTAATTTGGGTGACCAATACGATGTTGACTTTTGCCATGGGAACATCCCTGCAGGCCCTATTCGCGCGCGTTGGAGGTGGAATTTTTACAAAGGCTGCGGATGTTGGCGCTGACCTCGTTGGGAAGGTAGAAGCGGGGATACCGGAAGATGACCCAAGGAATCCCGCCACCATAGCCGATAATGTCGGAGATAACGTTGGTGATGTTGCCGGGATGGGAGCAGACCTGTACGAATCCTACTATGGGTCAATATTGGCAGCGGCAGCTTTGGGAGCGGCTGCGTTTGCAGGATCAGATCTGAAGACTCAGCTGATGGCCGTCATAGCTCCCGTTATGATATGTGTTGTGGGAATTGTGGCTTCAATCATAGGTATATTTTTTGTAAAAACGAGTGAAGGAGCTAACAGTTTGGAATTGCTAAGGGCTTTGTCCCGCGGAATTAGGATCAGCTCTCTGATAATATGCATTGGATCATTGGTAACTTTAAAACTACTCAATATTCCAAATGCAATTGGTATTTGGGGAGCGGTAATGTTCGGATTGTTGACGGGACTAAATATCGGAAAAGCCACGGAATATTTCACGTCCGAAGCCTATGGGCCTACAAGAATGATCGCACAAAATGCTACCACTGGTTCGGCTACCGTCATAATATCAGGTTTTGGCATAGGGATGATATCTACCTTTTTGCCAGTTTTGTCGGTGGTTGTCGGAACAATGTTGGCTTTTTATTGCGCGTCGGGATTTAATGCAAGCAACGTTTCCATGGGACTCTATGGCATTGGTCTTGCTGCCGTTGGAATGTTGTCGACTTTGGGGATTACGTTGGCTACCGATGCCTATGGTCCCATAGCCGACAATGCCGGTGGAAATGCTGAAATGAGTGGTCTTCCGCCCGAAGTCAGGCAAAGAACAGATGCACTAGATTCATTGGGAAACACGACAGCTGCTACGGGAAAAGGGTTTGCCATTGGATCCGCCGCATTGACAGCTTTAGCATTGATAACTTCATACGTCGAGGGTATTCGACTAGAATTGATCAAAATGGGAAAAAAATTTATTTCCGTGGGAAATATGCAAATTGATCTCACAACCGCTAAATTATGCGACATCATGCACTATTACGATGTCCATATGTTAAATCCCAGGGTCATGTCCGGTATGTTTATTGGAGCCATGCTGACGTTTGTCTTTTGTGGATTGACGACCATGGCCGTAGGGCGCGCAGCGGGGAAAATGGTTACCGAAGTTCGCAAGCAATTCCGCGAAATCGAAGGAATTATGACCGGAGAAAGCATTCCCGATTATGGACGTTGCATAACAATAGCAACGTCGGCAGCTCAGCGAGAAATGATTATTCCAGCATTGATCGCAATTGTTTCTCCAATTCTGGTTTCCGTTATTTTTGGCGTTCCTGGCATACTGGGACTACTTGGTGGTTCCCTGTCTACTGGTTTTGTCTTGGCTTCGTTCATGTCCAATGCGGGAGGGGCATGGGATAATGCAAAAAAGTACATCGAGACCGGAATTTTAGGCGGAAAACATTCCGAAGCCCACAAAGCGACTGTTATCGGTGATACGGTAGGAGATCCTTTTAAAGACACCGCTGGCCCAAGTTTAAACATCCTGGTAAAACTGATGACCATAGTATCGCTTGTGACAATTGGCATTGCAACCTCTTACAACCTATTATGATCAAGTCTTGTTATAATCAAAGATTTGGAAACATTGAGCATGTTTTATTTTTTGCGTCAAAAAAGAAGTATATGGTCGGCTAAAGTAAGCTTGCTTTTTAGGAGGGGATAAGAAAAATAATATACAAAGAAAGGAAAGAAATGGCAAAAGCGTGTTCGTTGGATTTGAGAGAAAGGGTGATGGAATACCTGGAAAAAGGAAGGACACAGGCGGAAACAGCAGAAGTGTTTCACCTAGATAGAAAAACCATATATCGCTGGATAAAACGGAAAGAGAAGGGGATGTTGGCAGCCTCTAAAAACAACATTCGCAAACCAAAAAAAATAGACCTCGAGAAATTACGCCTGTACATCATAAACAATCCGGATAAGACTTTGGGGCAGATAGGGCGAGAATTTGGAGTAAGCGGTATTGCCATACTTTACAGAATAAGTCAGCTTGGCACGTATTAAAAAAGCCTTCCTATATAAAAATAAAAAAGGAGCGAATCCAAGCGGAAGGAATTCAGGGGATTCATCGCCAAAAAAAAGTAAAAAACCTTGCTTTCGTCGATGACCGGCATAAATCACCGAGACATCAAGAAATATGCCTGGTCGAAAAAAGGAGTTAGAGTCATCGGAGAAAGATCTGGAGCTGCCCGCCATAGGCGGACGACGGTTATCGCAGGGATCTGTAGGAGAAAATCCCCCATTTTACTTCGATGATTACACGAATACCGACAATTTTTGCATTTGGTTGGAAAAAGTTTTATGCCCAGAATTGCGTCCCGGGCAAGTGGTTATCATGGATAATGCTTCGTTTCATAAATCCCATCGTATCCGCAAAATCATCGAAAATGTCGGCTGTCGATTGCTCTACTTGCCGCCTTATTCGCCGGACCTCAACCCCATCGAGCACGAATGGGCCTGGCTGAAGAGCAAACTCTCCCACCTCTGGCGACATATTGCCAATTTTTATGACAGACTTTCTCTCGCTCTCAATCTTAATTATGGGACTATCTCTATCTAGTACACTATAGCTCCCGGGATTTTGCCATCTCCCGGGATGGCATCGCTTTTCTTGGGCTTATTCATTTCATCCTAGCCGTTGAATTCCTGCATCCGCGTGGCGCGTCCCGTGTATGCTCCAACTAAAATTAGCATTGTCAGAGATGCCCCACCAATGAATTGGATTGTTATATTTCTATAGCAGCAAGCGTCACAGTGTACGGCGTGGGCCAAAAGCCGAAAGATGTAAATAAGCCCACAGGAAATATTATTTAATATTGCGCATAGCGGCCAGATCTTCCACAGGCCGAAAAATAATGTTATCGCTCCGATGATAATCGCCAGCGTTGCCAGGGGAACAATAAACATGTTGGCGGGAATTGTCAGCAGCGATAGAACACCAAAGTGATCGAGGGATATCGGCAAGCTTACAAAATATGCCGCAAAGGATATGGAAAAAGATGCTATTAGTGACTTCTTTAGGCGAAATGAGACGCGGTCAATCAGAGGATAACTTTCAAATTTTAAACCGTGTAGATTCAAAAAGATGTGTGATAGGAAATTCTTGAGTGGTATGCCTATGAGGATTATTCCAGCGACAACCGCATAGGATAGCAAAAAGCTGATGTTAAAAACAACAAATGGGTCGCATAATACGTGTAACAGCGCGCTATTCGTTAGTGCCGATAATACGGTTGGTTTTCTCCCCAGTAGGGATGACATAAAATAAAATGCCACCATGGTTAACGCTCGCACGGAGGAAGGAGAACATCCAATGGCACTGACATAGGATACTAATAAAATTAAAATTGGCAGTACTCTGAATTTTTTAGGAATACATATGATCTTTAGGAAAAAATCAATGGTCACGGCAAGAATACCAATGTGAATACCACTGACTGCAAATAAATGTGAAATCCCCAGGTCATTAAATAATACCCGGGATGGCTTGTCTATTCCTTGCTTATACCCGGTTAACATCCCAGACATTATGCCATGTTCAATTTCTTTATTTTCAACGCCAATGCTAATGGTGTGTAAAAATCTATCAAAAATTTTTCTAAAAAATACCTGCCATGGGGAAGCTTTGCTTTCCCATGATAGCAGGCAACCATCGGAAAGCATCCAATCCACATGCATTCTTTTCAGGTGTTTAAAAAACCACCAATTGCTGTTTTCCTTTACATATTTCAAATTGCCTTGAATTTTAAACTTTTGGCCGCGAAATGGAATTGGAGTGCCATTTGTACATTCCACGGCAAAGAATATCCGACCTCCCTTCAGCTCGTAAGATTTTGAGACATTATCTATTACCCCATATCCGTAAAAAATACCATGCCCTTTATTTTTAATTACTATGGTATCTGCTTTTAAAGTTAGTGTGACGTTCCTCTGCCAATGCCTGGAAGGAAATATTTTCGACTCACATCGAAACTTGAAGTACATAACGCCACACAACATGCTCAATGCCAATAGTACGATGATATTTCGAAGTGGATTGAAGTAACGGCCAATGTTGCTTCTAAAATGTAAAAAATATAATCGTAGCAATATGGAAAATACCACGGAGGCAATCAAAATGCTGATTACAAAAGCAAACTTTGATACTCTAATGCCGGCAATAAAAAATAATAGGGGAAGAAATAACACAGACTCAGGAGGTTCGTATCTCTCTTTAACTTCTTTTGGCGGCGTTTGTTTGATAAATTTCATGAATTTAGACGAATTATTGGCGAGTAATGAAAATTTTTTGATAAATTTCCACGAAAAAACAAATTTTTTCTGGATTGCTTTGATTTTTTCTTTAGAAATTCCCACAGGTTGCCTCGTTGTCTGCGTAACCGACTTGTGAGATACTTGTGATAAAACCTTAATTTTTTATTGATTATGTGCTTAGATGATACAAATATTCATAGAGGTATAAGTAGAATTGAATCTAGAACCACAAAAGGGTGGCTTGTACGCGGTTATAAGAATGGTAATCGCTATTCAAAGCTCTTCAGCGATGGTAAGCTAGGGGGGACAAAAGATGCATTGGAAAAAGCAAAAATTTTTCGCAATGAACTATGTGATCGCTTGAGTAAAATACCTTCTAAACCGAGATGTCAAAAGATTGTTTCCCATGATAAACGAAATCAAACAGGGGTCCTGGGAATTTCTAAGTTGTGCAAGAATGGCAAGGGAGATAAACAATTGGGATTCTTTTCTGTGACATGGCGCCCCGTAAAAGGCAAACAAAAATGTACGTCATTCTCCATCTCCAAGTATGGAGAGGAAATAGCATTTAAAAAAGCTGTTGCCCTGCGCTATGAAAAACTATGTGAAGCCTATGGTATGGAAATTGCCACTAAAATTGTTGGCAAAGAAAATATAGAAAAATACGTAAAAAGTATGGAAATAGATGAAAACGAAAACATCGAAATAGAACAGCCATCCGATAGTGTACTTTCTAGTCCCATTATCTAGGCTAAGAGTTTTAAGTCAAAATGTGCAAAATGTCTGTGCGGATTATTCCCAATTCTTCTCGCACGGATATTGTCGACTTGTGTGATGGTATCCTGAAGATTAAAATAATGGAGCCTCCCGATGAAAACCGTGCCAATGAAGCTTTGATAAAGTTTTTATCAAAAAAGCTAAAAATTAAAACAATCTCCATTGTAAGCGGTATGCGAGCTCGAAATAAGGTCATCGATTTTGGAAATGACTTTACACGCGAACAAATATTGGGTAGATTGTTTCCAGAATGAATTTTCCGCTCATATGCAAAGGAATGTCCCATAGACGAATATTAGAGTCATCCAAAGCTTTGGTCGCCAGTGCAAGGAAAGTTACCAAATATCGCGAACATCTTTTGGCCGTTGACATTCTAGCAAATATTAATCTGCGGACCACTTTGCTAGAAAGCGCTATCGAGGCAAAAGATTTTACAAGCCTGGAGACTCAATCAAAGGATCTTGGTAAACTATTAAAGCAATACGGTGGCGATATTGCTCCAGAAACATTTTTAGGAGAAAATACGGAGGTATTATTTGTTGCTATTCTATTGGCGATTTCCATTCGAACATTTTTCATCCAGTCATTTCAAATTCCAACCAATTCCATAGCGCCGACATACTACGGAATGCCTTGTAAACTGGCAAATCCGGAAGCAATGGTAGCAAATGTTTAGTCGAAGGTGTGGCACAAAATAAAATTATATGACCATAAAATCAATATTATTGCCAAAAATAACGGAATTCTGGCAATTCCTTTAGTTAAAGCAAAATTAAAGAAGGGCAATGACATAACCCACGGAGTTCCCTATGAAGAGATTTTCATAAAAAATATTGAGGACTAGCGAAAGCCAAAACGAAAAAATGTACAATTTTTGTCGACTATACGAGATATCAAATTATGACTCCAACTGATTTTTCATTGGATAAAATATTTTTGAAAAAATGTTGCGAAGATTATCAATCATGGAAGGAAATCGTTGCCAGTAGTAATTTTGATTCAACTGACAAGTATGAAGGGATCGAAATTATTGACACAGAGTATTCCATAACAATAGGAGATAATATTATTGAGTTCGAATTTTCCCCAGGGGACATATGTTTTATTGATAAAATTTCCTATCATTTTCAATCCTCGAAGATGGGAGAAAGTATTGTATTTACAACCAATGCGATAGAAACCTTTACCAGAGCTCCAAAATTTTCATTAAGCGATTGATTAGTAGGCCAGCAAATATATTAAGTATTCGTAATAATCAATTGTTCATAGATGGAAAGTTAATGACAACCAACAAAAAATTGAAAAACGAAATTCAAAGGAAGAAAGATACGAAAATAGTTATTGACTAGTCAGAATGCTTGCGGAAGGGTGTAATATTACGGTCCCCAAAAAGATCTGTTTGTATTCGGAGATAATTTAAAAGATAGTTACGATAGTATGTTTTGGGGATTGTTTCCTGAAAAAAGCATATGTGGTAACCCGCTTGTAATGTTTTATCCATTCACAAATCGCTGGTGCAAGTGTAAATACAAACACCAAATGATTAATTTTTTAATAAATTTTACGAAATGTTGGGAAAAGTCCAAATTTTATCAAAAAAAGATCGACCATAGGCTTTAAAGTATTTCAATGGCATTTGTATCAGCAAAAGAAGATAAAATTGAAAGAAATATCTCTGTGAAGTTTTATGTGGATAATCAATGCATAAATTGTGATCAATACAGGGAGATTTGTCCTAGTTGCTTTGGTCGAAATGAATAATTAAGGTATTCGATTGTTATGAAACAACCCGAGACGCAAGAAGAAGAGACTTTATGCAAAGAAGCAAAGAGTACTTGTCCTGTTGATGCTATTGGGGATGAGTGCGAGTGATCCTTGTCTGATATTTTGAATTTGAGACGTCATTGAAATGTCGTATTTGCTACATAGGAGATTATTCTTCCATTGCAAATGTTGATTCGAATTTTTATTGAATACATCTTTCGAAATTATGACCTCGGAAGTTTTATCATTTTGAGGAACTCTGTACATAATATCAAGCATCACGTCTTCCAGTAGCGAACGCAATGCCCGGGCTCATTTTCATTTCAACGACTTACTTAACAATTCCAGGAATCACATCATTGGCAATGATTAGACAAACACCATCCAACACCAGCAATTTTTCATACTGTTTTGTCAATGCATTTTTCGTATTTAAAAGAATGTCACACAAATCCTCCTCCATTAATTCATTGAGCACTGATATTGCTGGTGACCTGTCGATGAACTCTGAAATGAACCCGAATTTTACCAAATCTTCCGACTGAATATTTTTCGTAATTTCTTTTGCTTTTTCATGTTCATGTTCGTTGCTTTTAGGCAATACTTTGAATCCCAAACAGTTTTCCCAATTGGTTTTTTGATAATTTTATCAAAGTCGACAAATGCTTCTCCACAGATGAACAAAATATTTTTTATATTTACCATGATATATTCCTGTTCGGGATGTTTGCACCCGCCCTTTAGGGGCATATTGCAAATTGTTCCTTCGAAAATTTTTAGTCAGGCTTGTTGAATATCTTCGCCGGAAACATCCCGTGAAATGGAAATATTGTCTGTTTTGCGATCAATTTTGTTAATTTTATCGATGTATATGATTCCACATTCGGCCTTTTTGAAATTGTAATTCGCAGCCTGTAAAAGACGTAACACAATATTAAAGAAGCTTATTGAGAATGCATTAAACTGATATTGTCTCCCGGGATTTCGCCATTTCTCGGGATAGTATTGCTTTCCTTGAGCTTATTCCGTTCGGTCTCGCCCTTGAATTCCTGCATTCGTGTGACGCGTCCCAACTTTTCAGAAGAAGCACAGAAGTTTTTACAAAAAATTAATGTTTCTATTAAAACGTGTAAACTTTATGTAATTTAAGATATATATTTTTATGGGCAACATATTATCGACAGGCGGAACATTAGACATATATGTATCTACTGCAGTCCCAGGTGCAAAATCTCGCATTGCTAACATAAATCCAAAAGCAATTAAAGCTTTACAAAACACTTTTAAGTTAAAAATAGAAGGAATAAATTTGCAGTGGCGCTTAATTGAAGTGGTTTCTGATCCCCAAAGACGTGGATCCGCTTCCAAACAGGAAAGTGAACTCTCCGAGCTAGCTAAGGAGATTAAGAAAAAATGTGAAGTTCGTATTTTTGTCAAATTGTTTGTCCGCCTGAAAACTTTTTTACTAATAATTACGATATCGAAGTTGTAGAAAAGCTTTCAATCGAATTAATAATAAAGATATTTTTGAGGGTTATCATTGAGTTCATCGCATTACAAGAGAAATCAGATCCAAATGATGTTGTCGAAAACATACAAAGTTTGTTGAAATTTTGCTAGTGTGATAACAAAGCTATATTATTTGTCAAAATTGTAATTGAGAAAAATCCAACTCTGTTCGCAGATTTGATTAATTGCAATAAATTGACAAATAACGACGAATTGACAGAACTTAACCTGAATAAAGAATAATGCAATAAGCTTGCTAACGCTCTGATTAAGGCTGAAGATGACGGCATAGCTGCGTTAGAAAAGCTGCTTGAGAAGAATAAATTGCCAAATCTTAACCTGGACGGAGATCAATCCAAGCAGCTTGCTGGCACTCTGCTTAATCTTTTGGTAGACCAACCTTGTTCGCAAAGTTAATTAAAGATGACAAATTGCCACAATTTACATTGAATGTAGAATAATCTAACATGCTTGCTGACGCTTTGATTAAGGGTGGAGATGATAGTGTAATCCAATTAACATCGTTGCTTAAGAAAGACAAATTGCCAGGACTTATCCTGAAAGAAAATCAATTCAACAAGTTTGTCGACTCTCTGGTTATGAAACACCCAGTCGAGTGATTACGGTTAACTGATAACGGCAAATTTCCAATCGATGCCAATAAATTGACACAAGCTCAATTAAAAGCATTTGCCGACACTCTGATCGAGAAAGCTCCAATCCGATTAGCATCGTTGTTTAATGACGGCAAATTGATACATCTTAAACTGGACGAAGGACAATCTAACAAATTTACTGTCGCTCTGATTGCAAGATGGAGCTCCAACATGTTACAACAGCTGCTTGGGAATGGAAAATTGCCAAACTTTCAACAGAATGATATGAAATCCGATGAGACCAGACAGAAGGTCATAAGGCTGACCAACAAAAGCATGGATGGCATAGCCGAATTAAAGAATCTCATTGATGGAATTCCAAGCTGACATTATCTCTCGGAATTTCGTTATCTTCCCAGGACAATATTGTTTTCCTTGGTTTTATTCATTTCATCCTAGCCGTTGAATTCATGCATTTGTGTGACACATCCCGTGTATGCTCCAACTACAATTAGTATTGTCAGAGATGTCCCATCAATGAATTGTATTGTTTTATTTCTATGGCAGCAAGCGTCACAATGTACGGCGTAGGCCAAAACCCGAAAGATGTAAACAAGAGCACAAGAGATATTATTTAATATTGCGCATAACGGCCAGATCTTCCAAAGACCGAAAAATAATGTTATCGCTCCGATGATAATCGCCAGCATTGCCAGGGGAACAATAAACATGTTGGCGGGAATTGTCAGCAGCGATATGACACTAAAGTGATCGAGGGATATTGGTAAGCTTACAAAATATGCCGCAATGGATATGGGAAAAGATGCTATTAGTGACTTTTCAGGCGAAATGAGACGCGGTTAATCAAGGGATAATTTTCAAATTTTAAACTATGTAGATTCAAAAAGATGCATGATAGGAAATTTTTGAGAAGTGTGCCTATGAGGATTATTTCAGCGACAACCGCATACGATAGCAAAAAGCTGATGTTAAAAACAACAAATGGGTCATATACTTCGTATAACAGCACGCTGTTCGTCAGTACCGATAATATAGTTGGTTTTCTCGCAGTAAGGATGACATAAAATAAAATAAAATAAAATAAAATGTTACCATGGTTAATGCTCGCATGGATGAAAAAGGACTTCCAATGACATTGACATAGGATATTAATCAAATTAAAATTAGCAGTGCTCTGAATTTTTAAGGAATGCATCTGATCTTCAGGAAAGAATCAATGGTCACGGCAAGAATACCAATGTGAATGCCACTGACTGCAAATATATGTGAAATCCCCAAGTCATTAAATAATACCCGGGACGGATTATCTATTCCTTGCTTATACTCGGTTAACATCCCAGACATTATGCCAGATTCAATTTTCTATTTTCAACGCCAATGGCATTGATGTGTAAAAAGCTATCACAAATTTTTTAAAAATATTTGCCATGGGGAAGCTTTGTTTTCCAATGATAGCAAGCAACCATCGGAAAACATGAAATTCACATGTATGCTTTTCAAGTGTTTAAAAGTCACCAATTGCTGTTTTCTTTTACATATTTCAAATTTCCTTGAATTTTAAACTTTTGGCCGCGAAATGGAATCGGAGTGCCATTTGTACATTCCATGCCAAAAAATATACACCTTCCCTTCAGCTCGTAAGATTTTGAATTATTATCTATTACTCCATATCCATAAAAAAGCCATACTGTTTATTTTTAATTACTATGGTATCTGTCCTTAAAATTAATGTGAAATTCCTCTGCCAGTGCCTGGAAGGAAATATTTTCAGCTCACATCGGAACTTGAAATACATAACGCCACAGAACATGCTCAATGCCAATAGTATGATGATGTTTCGAAGGGGATTGAAGTAATTGCCAATGCTACTTCTAAAAAGCAAAAATAACATCGTAGCAATATGGAAAATGCTACGTAGGCATTCAAAATGTTGATTATAAAAGCAAACTTTGATGCTTTAATGCCGGCAATGAAAAATAATAAGGGAAGAAATAACATAGACTCCGGAGGTTCGTATCTCTTTTTAACTTCTTTTGTTAGTGTTTATTTGAAAAATTTCATGAATTTAAACGAATTATCTGCGAGTAATGAAATTTTTGATAAATTTCCATAAGAAAACAATTCTTTTCTGGATTGCTTTGATTTTTTTAAAAATGTCCACAGATTGCCTCGTTGTCTGCGTAACCGACTTGAGATACTTGTGATAAAATCTTAAATTTTATTGATTATGCGCTTAGATAATATAAATATTTATAAGGATATAAGTAGAATTGAATCTAGAACCATGAATGGTGGCTTGTACGCGGTCATAAGAATGATGATCGCTATTCAAAGCTCTTCAGCGACAGTACGCTAAGAGGGACAAGAGATGCATCAGAAAAAGCAAAATTTTTCGCAATGAACTATGTGATCGCTTGAGTAAAATACATTCGAAACCAAGATGTCAAAAGATTATTTCCAATGACAAACGAAATCAAATAGGGGTCCCGGGAATTTCTGAGTTATGCAAGAGCGGCAAGGGAGATAAACAATTGGGATTCTTTTCTGTGACATGGCGTCCCGTAAAAGGTAAACAAAAATATACGTCATTCTCCATCTCTAAGCATGGGAAGGAAGTAATATTTAAAAGAACTGTTGCATTGCACTATGAAAAGCGATGTGAGGTCTATGATATGGAAATTGCCACGAGAATTGTTGGAAAAATATAGAAAAATGTGTTAAAAATTCCAAAACAGAATAAGCCAATGGCGCACTTTCTAGCTCCATCATCTAGGCTAAGAGTTTTAAGCCAAAATATGCAAAATGTCTGTGTGGATTATTCCCAATTCTTCTCGCACAGATATTGCTAACTTGTGTGATGATCTCCTAAAGATTAAAATAATGGAGCGTCTCGATGAAAACCGTGCCAATGAAGCTTTGATAAAGTTTTTATCAAAAAAACTAAAAATTAAAACAATCTCTATTGTAAGCGGTATGCGAATTCGAAATGAAGTCATCGATTTTGGAAATGACTTTATACTCGAATAAATATTTGATAAATTGTTTCCAAAATGAATTTTTTGCTTATATGTAAAGGAATGTCGCATAGACAAATATTAGAGTTATCTAAAGCTTTGGTCGCCGGCGTAAAGAAAGCTATCAAATATCGCAAACATCTTTTGACTGTTGACATTCTAACAAATATTGATCTACAGATCGTTTTACTAGAAAATTCTATCGAGACAAAGATTCACAAACCTGGAGACTCAATTAAAAGATCTTGGTAAATTATTAAAGCAACAAGGTGACGATATTGCTCCAGAAACATTTTAGGAGAAAATATGAAAGTATTATTTGTTGCTATTCATTTGGCAATTTCCATTCGAACATTTTTCATCCAGTCATTTCAAATTCCAATCAATTCCATGGCGCCGACATACTACGGAATGACTTGTAAACTGACAAGTCCGGAAGCACCGGTAGCAAATGTTTGGTCGAAGGTGTGGCACAAAATAAAATTCTGTGGTCGCGAAATTAATGTTATTGCCAAAAATAACGGAACCGTGGCAATTCCTCTGCTCAAGGCAAAATTAAAGAAGAGCAATGACGTGACCTACGTGGTTCCCTATGAAGAGATTGTCATAAAAAAATACCTGGGACTAGTGAAAGCAAAAGGAAGAAAATACACAATTTTTGTCGACCATATGAGGTATCAGGTTGTGAGCCCAATTGACCTTCCGTTGGATAAAATATTTTTGGAAAAATTTTGCAAGGGTTATCAATCATGGAAGGAAGTCGTTGCCAGTGGTAACTTTGATTCAATTGGCAAAGATGAAGGGATCGAAATTATTAACACGGAGTATCCCATAGCAACAGGAGACAGTATCATTGGGTTCGAAATTTTCCCAGGTGATATGCTTTTTGTTGATAAAGTTTCCTATCATTTTCGATCCCCGAAGATAGGAGAAAGTGTTGTATTTACAACCAATGCGATAGAGGCCTTTGCTAGAGCTCCAAAATTTTTCATTAAGCGATTGGTTGGTAGGCCAGCAAATACGCTGAGTATTCGTGACAATCAACTGTTCATAGATAAAAAGTTAGCGGCAACTAACGAAATTTTGGAAAAACTAAATTCAAAGGAAGAAGGATACGAAAATGGTTATTGCCCAGTCGGAATGCTTGCGGAAGGGTGCAATGTTACGGTCCCCAAGAAAAATCTTTTTGTACTCGGAGATAATTCGAAAGATAGTTACGACAGCAGGTTTTGGGGATTTGTTCCCGAAAAAAGCATATGTGGCAACCCGCTCGTAATTTTTTATCCATTCACAAATCGCTGGGGCAAGTGTAAATAAAAACACCAAGTGATTAAAAAAGTTTTTTAATAAATTTCACGAAATGTTCGAAAAAGCTTAAAATTTATCAAAAAGTTTATTGACCATAGGCTTTAAGGTATTTCAATGGCTTTTGTGGCAGTAAAAGAAAATAAAGTTGATGGGAGTATCTCCGGGAAGTTTTACGTGGATGATCAATGCATAGATTGTGATCGATGCAGGGAGCTTTGTCCTAGTTGCTTTGGTCGAGATGAAGAATTAGGGTATTCAATTGTTATAAAGCAACCCGAGACGCAAGAAGAAGAGGATTTGTGCCAAGAAGCAATGAGCACTTGTCCCGTTGAGGCCATTGGGGATGATGGCGAGTGATCTTTGCCGATATCTTGAACCTGAGCCCTCCTTGAAATGTCGTATTTGTTACATGGGAGATTACTCTTCCATTACAAATGTTGGTTCGGCTTTTTTACCGAACACATCCTTCGAAATTATGACTTCGGAAATTTTATCATTTTGAGGAACCCTATACATAATATCAAGCATCATATCTTCCAGTAGCGAACGCAGTGCCCGGGCCCCCGTTTTCATTTCAACGGCCCGCTTGGCAATTTCAGGAATCACATCATCGGCAATGGTTAGACGAACACCATCCAACGCCAGCAATTTTTTATACTGTTTTATCAATGCATTTTTCGTATGCAAAAGGATGTGACACAAATCCTCCTCCGTTAATTCATTGAGCACCGATATTGCCGGTAACCTGCCGATGAACTCTGGAATGAGCCCGAATTTTACCAGATCTTCCGGCTGAACATTTTTCGTAATTTCTTCTGCCTTTTCATGTTCATGTTCGTCGCTTTTAGGCAATACTTTGAATCCCAAAACAGTTTTCCCAATTCGCTCTTTGATGATTTTATCAAGGTCAGCAAATGCTCCTCCGCAGATGAACAAAATATTCTTTGTATTTACCATTATATATTCCTGTTCGGGATGTTTGCGACCGCCCTTTGGTGGCACATTGCAAATCGTACCTTCGAGAATTTTTAGCAGGGCTTGCTGGACACCTTCCCCGGAAACATCCCGTGAAATGGAAACATTGTCCGTTTTGCGACCAATTTTATCAATTTCATCGATGTATATGATTCCACATTCGGCCTTTTTGAGATTGTAATTCGCAGCCTGTAAAAGACGTAACACAATATTTTCAACATCCTCTCCCACATACCCAGCCTCCGTCAATGTGGTTGCATCAGCTATTGCAAATGGTACGTCAAGTGCCTTGGCCAATATTTTCGCCAACAAAGTTTTTCCGCAACCCGTGGGCCCAATCAGCAAAATATTGCTTTTTTCAATTTCAACATCTTGCAAGTCTTCGGAGATTGCTTCCTTTTTTGGTGTGCTATCCTTAGTAAAAACACCATCGCAGAGTAACCTTTTATAGTGATTGTATACGGCAACGGATAATGTCTTTTTGGCATGGTCCTGCCCGACGACATTTTCGTTTAAAACCTCCATCAATTTCACAGGAGAGACCATATTAAAGTTAAACGGCTTATCTTCCCGAGATACAATAGATAAATCCCCCTCCTCGCTTTGTCCATTGGAATCAGAAAGATCTTCTTTGGTTGAAGCCTGGGGCACCAGGGATTGGGAGAACCCTTTACCAAGCGCATTGGCACATTTGGCAACACAGACATTGCATATGAATATTCCATTGGGACCAGCGATCAATTTTTCCACTTCCAGTTGTGATCTCCCGCAGAATGAACATTTGATCAAATTCGACATAATGCTTTTTCCGGCATTCAACTCTGAAAAATTCCCATGTCAAACCTATCCGAAATAAATTTTCACATGCAATACGCGGAAGCAAAACAGAATATTTATAATGCACAAA
>JAISRG010000018.1 GCA_031273725.1 Puniceicoccales bacterium | reverse complement strand
CTCTCTTAATTGCATTTATTCCTTTTAAATACAAGATAAAACCACATTTTGTTAAACAATGGCAAACAATCAAAAACATACCATCTGAGGACTGAAAATCCTTGTGTCGGCGGTTCGATCCCGATCGACTCCGCCAGGTATGAAGCTAATTTTGCCTTTGGTTGGAACACAATTTTTGTCTTGCCAAGATTCAAATTGTAACCATCTTTTAAAAAAGATGTTTTCGTTCTTACTAACTTTTGTTTTGATTTGCGCTAGTATTTTTACCATTTTGGTTATTCTAATGCAAAGGCCTTCGGCCAATAGTGGCATGGGATCTTCTTTGGGGGGAGGTGCTGTGGAATCAGCTTTTGGTAGTGATACGACCAAGGTTCTCACGAAGTGGACCATAGGTGGGATTGTTACGTTTTTTGTTGTGGCATTTTCTTTGTCTATGGTGCAAATATATGCCAATTCCCATAGGCAACCTAAAATTAATGACATCGACTTGAAAAGTATCATCGTCGATGATGTAACTCGAAGCTGATGAAACTTTTACGATTGGTATGCTACTTTTTGTTTTTGTCGATGCAATCTTTGTGGTGGAATTGTGCGCTACATGGGCACGAAGGAGGTTTTCGCAAACCACATAACCTTTCCTCCAAAAAAGCAGAAGAGTTTTCAGAAAATGTCCGCAAAAATTTCGAGCATGGCGATTTGAATTTTAGGGTAAAATTTAAACTCTATAATCCTAAGAAGAGTGATAATAAAAAGTTTGGTGAAACTTTTTATACAAATTCTTCAGAAAAACAAGCTTTTAAGGTAACTCTCGAAGGCAAGGAATATGATTTTAGCCATCGCCAGGACCAAGTTGAGAAGACCTTTATCGGTGAAAATCTTCAAGCCAATGTTCCATTTTTTGACGATTTAGTTCTAGCGCCGCAGGACTTATACTTGTTTCTTAATTTATCATTGGATGACTCCTATGAATATTTTGGATCGGCAAAAGTTGCAGGGCGACCAGTTCAGCGGTTCATTCGCCATGAAGAAAATTCAATCGATAACATACAATATTCAAATGTAATGGTATCCATTGATGCAAAATATATGATCATTTTGCAGATAGATTTTTTAAACGACATTTTAGTACCTGTTAGGCAGTTGTCTATTCGCTCTTTTAAAGATTTCGGAGGAAGTTGGATGCCCAAAATTATCGAAATTACAGATTTTCAGAATCATAGGCATGCTAAGCTAGAAATATTGTCCGTTGAAACGGAGACTTAAAATTTCTTTCCGTGAAATTTTTGTTTAAAATTTTTAAAAAAATACTTCAATTTATCACCATCTTGAAATATGAATATTCAAAGTGTATGCATTGCCTGCCTGCTAGTTTGTTGCTGCTGTTTAGGCTGGGGGAATGTTTCCGAACAAACTGGAAGTCAAACAATAGTCTATTCCCTGGCAAAAGACGATTCCATGGATTTCGATGGTGTTTTTCTGACGTCGTCGGAATTGAACATTGCCTATGAAAATGCCCTCGGTGTTCTGGATGAAGTATGCGAGGTGGATGATTTGAAAACTTCCATTGCAACAATCGAGTCTCTTAGCAAAAGGATACCGAGTATTTGCACTGAAGATATCAATGATTTCGTACAAACTTTGCGTGATCTTGTGGACCGTGTATCGGACATGAATCAGCAAGAATTACAGGACATAGAGGCATCTTTGACTTCATCGTATAATAATATTGCACAAAAGTTAAATAGTTACATTGTCTCTGAGAGACATACATTTTAGGAAAATATGAATGAACTTAATGCTGATAATTTCGCTGAAGCAATAAACCAATCAAGGATTGTTGTGGTTGATTTTTGGGCTCAATGGTGCGGTCCTTGCCGTGCATTGGCTCCTGTTCTTGCGCAGATTGCCGAAGAGGTTGCTTCTGATACGGTGATAGCGAAAGTCAACGTCGATGAGTGTCCAAAGTTGTCTGAAAACCTTGGAGTCCAATCGATTCCAACCATAATTTTTTTCAAAGATGGAAAGGAAGCAAACCGAATTGTAGGTATGACAACAAAAGTAGACATACTTTCAATCATCGATGCCCTATAATCTACCGCTGTGAAAAGAGGCAAAAGAAAGGAAGACTGGCAATGCAGTATGAACAATGTTCGGAACTTTCATCTTCCTTTGCTGATTTTTTCATCGCTTTTTATTTGTTCTCACCAATCCATGTGGGGCCAAATTAAATTAAGAACCCCAAACCGTTTTACGCATGTCTCCTTCGGCAGTAAAAGTTTCATGCATTTTGAAAACATTTGATAGAGAAAATGGTAAGTGCCCCCTACTGGCTATCGATAGGTACTGGTTGAGCAGGTCTCTGTAATTTGGATGGGCGCAATTGTTGATAATTTCATGGGCCCGTTGGCGAGGGCCTTTCCCCCTAAGATCTGCAACTCCACATTCGGTTACTAAAACTTTTACGGAATGTTCCGAGTGATCCATGTGGCTGCAAAAGGGCACAATCGCACTAATTTTACCATCCTTTGCCGTGGATTTACACGAAAAAATAGAAATTTGTGAATTTCTGGCAAAATCAGCGGCCCCTCCTATTCCATTTACCACATTACTTCCAAAAACATGGGTGCTATTAACATTGCCACAAATATCAGCCTCAAGGGCCGTATTTATTGAAATGATGCCGAGGCGCAGGATAATTTCCGGGTGATTGGATATTTCCTGGGGTCTCAAAATTAGACGTGTTTTAAAAAAGTCGTAGTTGCCATAAATTTCATCCAAACATTCCCTGGTCACGGTTAAAGCTGCCCCACTTGCAAACGATATGTTTCCAGACTTTATGGCTTCTATTACGGAATCTTGCAAAACCTCGGAATACATTGTATATGGCGGAATAGACGTTTCGGCAGACATTGCCTTTAATATGGAATTTGCCGTGTTGCCTACCCCCGATTGAATTGGAAGCTGTGGAAGGATGCGACCGCTGAGAATTTCATTTGATAAAAATTTTGCAACATTTTCTCCGATTCGATCGGTATCTTCATCCGAACTTGAAAATGCACTCACCTGATCCGGCATATTAGTCCGAACAATTCCGACGATCTTAGCCGGATCAATCCTTATCGTTTCCGTACCAATTCTATCCCGAACGGTTACCAGTGGAATCGGTTTTGTGTGGGGAGCAAGTTCTGTCTCGTAAATATCATGCAAACCACGAATTTTCGGAGAATGATATTCATTCACTTCGATAACTATCTTTTTTGCATGACGGAAAAAGGTTGGTGAAACTCCTATGGCGGTGGTAAAGACAATTTCTCCGGAATCGGAAATGTCAGCTACTTCTATGATGGCCAAATCTATTTCGCCAAACATCCCTTGTTTTACTTGTTGGGCATAGTGGGAAACATGGATATCGCAATATTGCACCCTATCTTCGTTTATTAGGTTACGTAGGTCAGAGTTAGATTGGTATGGAACCCTAGAAATTATCGCATCCGCCCGTGCCAAAACACCGTCGATGGGGTCTCCCGTCGATGCCCCGGTCAAAACATGGATCCTAAAAGGTCTGCCAGAAGCATGCTCTTCTTCCGCTTTCTTGGCAATGGCAAGAGCACTGACCTTTGGACTTCCAGCTGGCGTAAACCCTCCAAAAGCCACACGATCCCCGTTTTTTACAAAATTTGCCACATCATTTGCTGTTATTTCCTTCATGGAGAGGAGGTATATCTTAGTATTTTGTTTCCGCCACATTTATTTGTAGAAATTCGTAAAAATTTGAAAATTTTAAAAAATGTAACAACAGGCGAATGGCGAAATTAAAGAGGGAAATTAACGGCTAAAACGCCAGCGCAAATAGCGGAGAAAGCGGCTTGGGGAGAGCGAAAGCGAGATAAGGTAGCCCCAAAGAAATTTTTAAATTTTCCGATGACAGTTTCGACGATCGACCGTTTTTTGAGCAATCTTTTTTCTTCTTCAGAATTGGGAGTCATATTTTG
>JAISRG010000014.1 GCA_031273725.1 Puniceicoccales bacterium | reverse complement strand
TTGCCAAGCTCAGTGGTCAGCCATGGCTTCGATTGGACAATTAATCTGGGCCATCGTCGTAGGACTGGTTGTTTTGGTTACTAACCAATCCCTTGGCTTCCAATGTTTCCATGATCCTTGCCGCACGATTATACCCGATCTTCAGCCTGCGTTGCAGCAAAGATGTTGAAGCACGGTCACTGCTGCGTATGATTTCAAGTGCCCGAGGGATCATGTCATCCTCCCAGTTTTCGTTGTCAAACTCAGCCTCAGCCTCATCACCATTTTCGATGATAGCGTGGATATCCATGGCATATTCCGGGTCTCCGTTTTTATCATGCAAAAAGTCTACGATGCTATTGATTTCCTCATCGGAGACGAGCGCTCCCTGCGCACGCAACAGACCGCTGGCCCCAGGAGGCTGAAATAGCATGTCACCCCTTCCGAGGAGAGATTCCGCCCCTCCCGCATCGAGGATTGTTCTGCTGTCGACCTTTGAGGCCACCTTAAACGCAATTCGGCTTGGCAGGTTGGCTTTGATGATTCCCGTAATGACGTTTACGGATGGGCGTTGGGTGGCAAGGATCAGGTGTATTCCTGCCGCACGGGCCAATTGGGCAAGTCGCGCCACACAGGTTTCTATGTCGGCGGGTGCCACCATCATCAAATCGGCCAACTCATCTATGATACAGACAATGTATGGCATCTTCTGGCTTGGAATGTCGACATTTTCGGGATTTTGTGGGATGGCAGTGATTATGGCAGAACGCTCTTCGGGGGAAAGGGACCGCTCAAGTTCTTCGGCACGGGCAAGTTCTTCGGCATTTTTCAAAATCTTTGCATTAAAACCAGCGATGTTGCGAACACCAATCTTTGCAAAAATTTTGTAGCGAAGTTCCATTTCGGAAATTAACCACTTGAGGGCATTGGGGACTTTTTTCGGGTCCGTCACCACCGGGATGAGCATGTGGGGCAATTTATTGAACACCTGCATTTCTACAATTTTCGGATCGACCATGATGAACCTCAAATCGTCGGGAGTGGAATGATATACCAGCGATGCAATGATCGAATTTATGCAGACAGTCTTGCCAGACCCGGTTGCGCCTGCGATGAGCAAATGTGGCATTTTCGACAGATCATTAATCATGGGTTCCCCCGTTGTCCCTCGCCCGAGAATAACTGGAATGTCCGCTTTCATGGTACGCCAATCGTTGGACTCGAGAATTTCACGCAGGCATACCATTTGGGGATTTTTGTTGGGAAGTTCTACGCCGACACATCCCCGGCCGGGAACAGGAGCAAGAATTCTTACGGATTGTGCCCGTAGATTTAGGGCAATATTTTTATCCAGGTTGACAATTTTTTCCACGCGTACACCTGGTGCGGGAGAAATTTCATATCTTGTTATTACTGGACCGATGTGAACTTCTCCGGCATGTACTGCAATTCCAAACTGAGCCAGGGTATCGACTAGCTGTTTTGAAACGGCAGCGTGGTCATCATCGCTCGACGTCCTTTTGGCACGTTGTAATAATTCTATGGGTGGCAAAATGTAGTCCCCCCTGGAAATCTCACGTTCGTGGGAAGAAAACTTTTCGGCCATGCGTTTGTCACGTTTGTTAGCGTTTATGTTCGCTTGTGAAGCGTTTTTATTACCCATGCGAAATACCTTGCGCAATGCCCATAATATGGGGGAAAAAATTTTTCCAATGACCCAGGCTATGAATTTATATATAATAACACATATAAACTTCAATCCTCCCCAAATGACGGTATGAAAATACCCATATCGTTGAATATTTTTTTCAAGTGCCCCGTCCAAAGATAAGCTCGCCGTGAATATGTATAGGGAGGATAGGATAAAGAATGAAAATAGTAAAATTGCGCTTCCCGTGGTTGCGAATATTTTTTCAGCCATATGACGAAATATGAAATATCCGACCGTCCCTCCTAGTCCCGCGGAAAATTTATTATTTGAGAATTTTAAAAATGTTTCCGTCGACAGATAATATCTTTGAATGTATTCTAGAAGCCCAGTTGCTCCGACAAACATCATGACCAATGCAACGGTACGTCCTCTATTTAGAGGTTTGATTTCTGGCCTGAACAGCATGTGAGATATGATAAATAGTACAATCGGTATTAGCCATGCTGCAAACCCGAAATATCTCATGCTAAAAAATACCACGTTGGCGCCAAATTCCCCGACAATATTTTGATCCACAGCCAAGTCGTCGGTATCGTCGGTGTATGTGCTGACCAATTTCGTTTGGTCCGGCGAAAAGTCAATGAATGCAATGAGCAGTAGCACCGCCAAAACGAAAATCACTACACCCCATGCTATGTGACGCTTTTTCTCGCCCTTTTGTTTTTTCTGCAAAGACTTTCGTTCTTTTTTTGACATTATTAACGTTCAAAAAAAGACTTTTCCCAAAAGAGTCAGTAACTTTTATTTGTGTCAGAAGGATCAAGAATAGGCATAGAAAGCATGCCCATGGCACCCAATAACACAAGGGACTGGAAATTTTTCAAAAAAATACAATCTTAGGCTTGCAATTATATTTAATTTCATAAAAGTATTGATTTTATGAAAAAATCGTGCATCATAACGTGTGAGGTATGTGGAAGCTAAATGTGGAGAGCGCTTGAAAATGGATTTGCATAAGTACGTCGATGAATTGTTGCAAATGATTGGTAAATCATTGGATTTGCCCGGCTTAGCTCTTGATGAAAGTGACCACTGTGTATTGCTGTTCGACGATAAGGTCGTTTTGAACATTGAATTGGACGTAGAAAAGGAACTGTTGATAATATATTCCTATATTGGCGAGGTTCCTTTTGAAGGACGAGAAATAATTTTTGAGACATTATTAGAATCAAACCTTTTTTGGAAAGGCACACAAGGAGCTACAATAGGTATTGATAAACAAACCCAAACTGTCGTACTTGCATTTCCAATGGAACTTCCCCTAAAAAGAAAAGAAAATTTTGAAGAAAGGTTGGCTCTCTTCGTAGACGTAACAGAAGGTTGGATTACCCGACTGGGCAAAATGTCTACGGATGCGGAGTCAATTGCAAACGAAGAACAACAGTGAGTAACTGCAAATTGTTTTTTGTCAAAAGAAGTGGGAGTTATTGAATGAGCATAATTGCTACAGAAAATGGCGCAAGTGCGGCAGCCAAAGGATCTGAGGTGCATCAGTCCCTTTTGCTGACGCATAAAGCGATAAAATATAAAAGCAATAGTAGCTCTTTGGGGTTGCTAGGGATTATTACTTCTTCGGTTGCAAAACTTCTTTGTTCTCGAAAAGTATCCCAAACTTCAGAAAAATTTTCAATCATTCAAAAAGAGCATATGCAACTATGTTTGTTCACTGGAAAAGGTCCGAAACCCCGACTTTTGTCATGTGTACAGATTTTTAGCAAAAATAAAAGCTAAATTTTTAAATTTTTATAAAAAAATTGAAAATTTGTGTGAATTACCTCCAATGTAACATTTAATTGTGTGTGGACATGGAATTTGCGTGATTTATCTAAAAACTTTGTTCATCATCAAAAGATGAATTGCTAAAGGCGACTATCAAAACATAATTCACAATGATGTTAGGTAAGCAACAATGTCATTCGGACGATAAAAATCCAAAATTTAAACGCGTTAGATTTGTTAAGAAATTTTTGCGCCACGTGCCCAGAAAGTCATCTATCCATAGATATCCCATTCTTAATAAATTTGCAAATGCCGCGCGGAAAAGGTCTTACCTGTGGTCGTTTAGGGTCGCAGAAGTAGTTCCGGCGTTTTACATCGGATGGATAATAACCCTAGTGCCACTTCCCTACGTGGCTCACGTAATTATTGCATTTTTCGCCGCTTTGATATGTCGAGCAAATGTAGCCATTCTAGTATTTTTACCGATTCTTTCCAATGTCATCACTTTTCTTTTCTTTTGGGCTGTGACATATAGGGTGGGAGCCTGTGTGGTACATTGGCTTGGAGCGGACACGGAAATATTGCCGGTGATTACAACTTTTGATAAAAATGCGATCATGCAATGTGGTGAGTTTGCCATTCGCATATTTGCCACCATAACACTCGGAGCAATAATTCTGGGGCCACTATTGGGCGCAATTTGTAGTGAAATTTACAAATACTATGCAAGAAAGTATGCCCATAAATCCCAAGGTCAGCTCCTCATAGGGAGCCAAAAAAATTGAAACCGGAGGCATTAAAAGCATATTGGAGCTTAGCTAGAATGAAATATTTTACTTTTTATTGCAATTATTACAATAATCGAGTATAAAAGTATTCTATAACAAGAAAAAATTTAAAATATAGACGAGATGATTATAGTTGCAGATGTTATAGATGATATCGAAGAAAGGCTAATAGGCATTTCTGGAGATACTTTGGTTGTGTTCGACTGCGATGAAGTATTAACGACGCTTTCGGAACAGGTTTGGCAGGCCAAGAACCATGATTTCTTCGTCGAATGGTGCAATAAAAATGTTTCTAATTTTTCAAAAGAAATGCTTGTCGAAATCGCAACGTCTATTTTAGTATCCAGCAAAAATCTTTTAGTAAATCAGAGAATGCCACAGCTTGTCGAAAGCTTGCATAGAAGAAATATAAAATCCGTTGTTTTAACTGCACTTTCCATGCAACCCATTGTTAGCGTAACGGATCCAATGGCCTGGAGAATATCAACGTTGGAAAGTTTCGGATATGATTTTAGGATGTTTTGGCCTTCATTGCCGGATAAACATTTTAGAGAATTGGGAGGAGAATACCCACCGGCATATAGTTCAGGAATAATTTGCTGCGGAAACATTCCCAAATCACAATCCTTGTTGGCATTTCTCGCATATGCCAACATTACTCCTAGCAAAATAATCTTCATAGATGACAAGATGGAAAATTTAGAAGACGTAAAAGAACAGTGTAACTTGAAGAATATCAAATTTCTTGGAATTAGGTACATGGAAGCTCACAAAATAGTACCACCAATCCCTTTTTGTGCAAGCAAAGTCGAATACCAATTATCAATCCTAAAAGAAAAAAACATTTGGGTGTCCGACGTTGACGTTGAAAAACAACCGGACCAGATTTCTAAATTTGAATATCCTTTAGTATCTCAAAAAGAAGAAAATACTTTAATTCCTTTAACTTCTAGCAGTGATATTAAGGAACCATCAATCCCGATTTCCGAATAAAATGGCAAGGTTGTAGAGAGTTGAGCATTTCACTCTTACAAAATTAGATGGGAGAGGGAATTGCCGTAGATTGGTTGTGTATATTGAGGGCAGACATTCCGAATTTGAAAAGGCCATGGCGGGGCCCAAGTTGTTTGAAAAGGTTTTTAGCGAACTTTACAAATTATCCCAGTCCTCGCCTTGCAATTCCTCGCAAACCCTTCCGTTATTCGGATCAGATGCTCGCAAAACTTTTGTCCGTATTTCCAGAAATATCGGTCAAATGTTAGATTAAATTAATCGACTATAGTTCACTACAAATAAAATTTAACCGTTGTATTTCCCCACGAATTTTATATTGGTTCTTTTGCATCAATGGTTAAAAGCGCCGACAGTGACAAAAATATAGATCGGATGGAAAAAATAGTTTCTTT
>JAISRG010000032.1 GCA_031273725.1 Puniceicoccales bacterium | reverse complement strand
TATCGGTATTATCTGCGAATATTATCGGTTCTGGAGTAATCTTTTTTTGAAAATCATCAAAATTAAGACCAAATGGTTTGATATTATTAAAGGATCGAATCTCAAATTCGGTTGCTTTTTGTGAATTTCCACAGCCACTCAACTTTTTCGAGCTATCCAAATTCTCCATTTGGCCAGAAATTTTAGGAACAACCAGCTTTCCAGACGCATCTTTCATGGGGTCACTCTCCAATTGCATTTCGGTTTTTAATTTTTGTTGTTTGGGTGATTTTTCGCCTTCGGCTCTATCTGCGATCGTAAGAAACCTGGAAGATTTTCTGTCAAGTAGACTTTTTACGCCATAGAGAGAATCTTTCCCAAAATTCGAACCCGGAAGATTTTCTGTTACTCGAAGGTCAAAAAAAGACTCGGAAACTGGTTTGTTATTTATGTAATACCGTAAAATTCTACCTCTTTCGTTAGCTTCGTAGGCATAAACCATTTCTTTACCTTGTGGTGAAAAGCTAGTTTTTGATCCCGAAATAAGTAACCTACCTGCTGGTAGCTTAATCGAATAGTCGTTAGAAGGATTTTTAAATTCATATCCTCCAGAATTTAGATATATCTCCTTGGCTGATAACATATTTACATTTTTAAACATATCGTTCCCTATTTTTTGACATATGTTGGTGGCTTTTAATTAAATTTTGCAAAAAAACAAATGTTTTTTGATTTTTTTGTTCGATCAAAATTTCTAATTTCTCTGCCTACACGACCCCGAATACCAAACGGAGCATGACAATTATGCGGGAAATGCTGACGACTATGAACAAGTCATACGGCTACCCTCTCCCGACCATGGAATCTGACAGCAGGATCCTTGGGAGGAACTTTTGCGGTGCCATAGAATCGCGGTTGGCGAGTGGGAAGTCACAGGGGTGGCAATCTTCACCCTTCACAAAATCAGATGGGAGAGGAAATTTCCGTAGATTGGTCGAGGATGTTGTAATATGGCGGCCATTCCGAGTTTGAGAAAGCTTTATGAGGACTGACCCTAGGGCGTTAACTTTCTGTGCTTATGTTAACGGACCTTAGAGCCATCCGTTTGTAGACTTTCACATAGAAATTTTTTATCCAAGTCGTCAATCCGCAAGACCTGGCCGGAATAAAAAATTACGGCACTCTCGCAGAAATTTCTCAATTCCCGTATGTTTCCTGGCCATTTATATGCCATTAGTGTTTTCATCACTTCGGAAGAAATTTCAACGGCAGCGAGGTCATTCGATTCGGCAAAAATTTTCACATAATACTCCAAAAGTAGCGGGATGTCTTCCGTCCGCTCCCGCAGGGGGGGCAGTTCTATGGTGATGACATTTAGGCGATACAGCAAGTCCTCGCGGAATAACCCCTGGTCAACGAGCTTTTGAAGATTCCGATTGGTTGCGCATACGATGCGAACGTCGACGGAAATATTCTCGGAACTACCGACCCTGCTAAAAGTCTTAGTTTCCAAAAAGCGTAACAGTTTTATTTGGGTTTGGATATCAATCTCTCCGATTTCGTCGAAGAAAATTGTCCCACCGCTGCTCGATTCGAACAGCCCAACGCGCCTACTATCTGCACCGGTAAATGCGCCCTTTTCGTGGCCGAATAGCTCGCTTTCCAATAAATTTTTTTGCAGACTGGCGCAATGTATGGCCGTAAAAGGTTTAGCAGCCCGTTTGCTAAAATAGTGGACAACATTCGCAAATAACTCTTTCCCCGTTCCCGTTTCCCCTTCCAGAAGGACCGTTGCCTTCGATTGGGCAACCTTTTTTATCTTTCCCAAAAGATCGGTAATCGCTTTGGACTTTCCAACTATCATATCTGGCGAAAATAGATGGTTTGAAGAAGCGCTCTTTTTCGTCTGTGGGGTATCACTGATAATATTTTTTTTACTGTGCTGATTTTTTCTGTTCACCAGTGCACGCCGCATCAACATTTCCAGTTTTTCAAAATCCAATGGTTTCGTTACAAAATCATAGGCACCATGCTTGATAGCTTCCACCGCCGTTTCCACGGATCCATAGGCCGACATCATTATGCATATGGGATTATATGGCCTTCGCAAAGCTTCATCGATGACGAACATGCCATTCTTTCCCGCCATGCGCAAATCCGTCAAAATGATATCGAATTTTTCATTCTTCATCAGATTGACAGCCTCATTAAAGTTTGTCGCAAAAAAAACTTCATATTCGCCGTTGAGCAGCTGCTCCAACGCATCGCGTGTATTTTTTTCGTCGTCAACTATCAATAGACTAGGAAGCATCCTCCTTCACATCTCTAGCAAAAAATGGAATTTTGTCCAAAACTTTTTCCTGAAAATCTTCGAAATATAGGTAGATCACTGGGAGAATAAAGAGTGTTATTATTTGCGAAATGATTAGACCACCAATTACGCATAGGCCGAGGGGTCGTCGAGAAGCTCCGTCGGCACCCCATCCTACCGCCAAAGGTACCTGTCCCATTAGGGCTGCCAATGTTGTCATTATTATGGGACGAAACCTCTCCATGCATGCCGTATGGACAGCTTTTTCCTTACTCATCCCTTCCTTTTGGCGAGCAATGGCAAAATCAATCATGAGAATGCCATTCTTTTTGACTATGCCCAGCAACATGAATAATCCTATAAACCCGTACAACGACAATTCCATTCGGAAAAGTATCAATGTCAGGAGCCCTCCCACCATTGCCACTGGCAATGCTGATAAAACGGTTAATGGGTGAATATAGCTTTCATACATGATTCCCAAAATTATATACATCACAAATATCGCAATAACTAGCAAAATTATTATGCTTGAAGATACCTCCTTAAAAGTTTTAGCCTCCCCTTCGAAAGATCCGATGACATGCTTTGGGACAATTTTGGAAGCTGCCTGTGTTATGAATTCGATAGCTTCCCCTATTGGATATTTAGGGTGTAGGTTAAAAAATATGGAAACCGACGGAAGATTTTTCGTATGATTTACCAGGGTTGGGCCCAATGTTTCCTTTGCCGTTGCAACGGTTTTAAATGGCAATAGCTCTCCACTGTCACTTCTGAAATACAGTGAGTTTAGGTTTTCAGCATTTTGGCGAAAAATATCATCACTTTCGACGATGACCTTATACTGGCGGGTCTGCGTTTTAATTTGATAGCAATAGTTCCCGGAATAGGCCTGTTTCAGCATATTTTCAATGGAATATGCATTTACACCATAGCGCGCTGCCTGGGACCGCAAATAGTCTATGGAAACCTGTGGACTATTGATAAACATGTCCGTCGATATGCTAGTAAAACCAGAATTTTGTCTCATTGCTGCCACGAGTTCACCGGCGCATTTATATACTGCATCTGTGTCCATTCCCGATAGGACATAGGCATACTTCCCTTGATTTGTGCTTACGGCACCGGTGTTCACGGATAAAGTTGGCATCGGACGAACAAATGCAACCGTGCCAGGAATAGCATATAAGTCCCGCATCAACATCTGCGATATCGTTTGAATTTTTGGACGTTTCCCTTCCTTCAACACGCAAACCGCCAACCCTTGATTCCCCGGTAACATTCCCGTTAGGCCCGATACAGACATTGTTTTATCCACATACGGATTTTTCCTAAAAACGGCATTAACTTGCGATTGGTAACCTTTCATCTGGGCAGGGGAAGTTCCTTCCTGTGCAATAAACACGCCCATCATACTTCCACTATCACCTTCCGGCAAAAATGTTTTCGGTAAAACCATAAACGTCAAAAATGTACCCAATAAACTTATTATCCAAACTATTACCGATGATCCTTTATGTGCTATACACCAGTCAAGTGCCTTGCTATAAACTTTCAAAAATCTGTGTTCCAGGTTATGGGATGCGATTTCTAGCTTTGTTTTATTTTCCTTTTTTATCGGCTTTAGCATCCGGGCGCACATCATCGGTGTCAAAGTCAATGATACGACCCCAGATGCCAAAATAGCCACCACAATTGTTATGGAAAATTCTCTAAATACTCGACCGATCTGCCCAGACATGAAAACGAGGGGTATGAAAACGGCTGCCAGGGATAGCGTCATCGACATGATGGAAAAGCTAATCTCCTTTGCCCCCTCAATGGATGCCTTTAGGGGACTTTCTCCAAAATCTTCCATCCGCCGTATCATATTTTCCAGAAACACGATGGCATCATCCACGAGAAAACCAACGGCAAGTGTCAAAGCCATGAGAGATAAATTATCGACCGAATAATTTAACATTCGCATGACGATGAATGTAATCAGTAGGGACAAAGGTAATGCGACAATCGGTATGATCGTTTCCGTAAACCGACCAAGAAACAAAAAAATTACGCCAATGACCAGAACAAATGCTATTAGCAGTGTCTGCTTTACATCCTGTATGGATTCTACTATGGATTCAGACCTGTCGTACATTTTTATCAAATTGACGGAACTAGGAATCTGTTTCTTAAAAATTGGCAGCAGCTCGTTGATACTTTTCGATAATTCTATGGCATTGGCTCCCGCCGCACGGGAAACCGCGAGTACCACGGATGAATTGTAACTTCCTTCGCGGCCAGATTGCCAGAAACTGGCGGAAAAGTCATCGGTTTCCAACTTATCGATGCAGTTTGCGATATCTTTCAAATAGATCGGAGCATCATTCCTATATGCCACGATCAAATTCAAATAGTCACTTGCGTTTTCCAGCTGGCCATTCGGTTTTATCACGAGGGTTTTTGTCGCATCTTTTAGTTGGCCGGTGGACAGGGAAACCGTTCCTGCTTGAACAGCTTTTATAACATCGTCAACGGTTATTCCCAGATTATAAAGTTTTTCATTATTTACTAAAATCTTTACCGCTTTTTGGACACCATAGACGGTAACATCCGATACCCCCTTGATGACTTTTATGCGTTGTGCAATTTGATCCGATGCATAGTCGTAGAGATCTCCTTTGGTCATCGTATCGCTTGTCAATACCAGATAATAAATCGGCTGACTATTTGGATCCGTCTTTTCAAATGTTGGAGGAGTTGGCATATCCCTCGGAAGAAAGCCAGTTGCTCTCGAAATAGCAGATTGCACATCGGTAGCAGCACCATCAATATTCTTATCCAATGAAAATTGCAAAACAATCCTGGTACCTCCCTGGGAGCTGGAAGATGTGACCATTTCAAGGCCCTGAATCTTCATGAATTCTTTTTCCAGAGGAGACGCAATGTTTGCAGCCATCGTTGCGGGATCCATGCCGGGAAACGCAGCCCGGACCTGAATAACTGGATAATCCACGGCAGGCAAATCACTAACCGGCATTGCTCGATAGGAAAATATGCCGGCAATTGTCAGCATCAACGTTAGCAAAACCGTTAAAACTGGCCGTCTAATAAAAGGTTCAGATATGCTTTCCATGGTTACCTAGTCGTTGGATTTTTCTCCGCAATTTCCTTATTCTTTTCCAAATTTTCGCCAAAAGAATTAGACTGCGTATCTGGCATTTCCATAACCTTCATCCCCGAAGCCAACATCAATTGCCCCCGTTTAACTACGGTCTCCCCTTCGCCAAGTCCACCTTTAATTACCAGCATGTTTCCATGTATTTGCCCAATTTCCACCGGTCGAAAATCGGCCGATTTGTCTTCTTTAATTACAAAAACATATCTTCCCTGTTGTCCAAGTTTGACAGCTTCTGCGGGCACTAGGATCGAATTTTTTGCTACCGTTAGTAAAAGTTTGGAATGTATCGACTGCCCTGGCCAAAATGCATGCTCCGGATTTTCCATCAACGCCCTTAGTTTTATGGAGCCCGTTTTTCTATCTATGGAATTATTGATAAAATCAATGTATGCCTCTCCTCTGATACTATCATTTGAGATCGGAGAAACTTCTATTTTTAATTTTCCCTCTTCGAGGTTGAAAAATTTCTGCAAATCGTGGAAATCATTTTCGGATATGCTAAACTCAACATATAATTGGTCAACATTCTCCACGGTTACCAGTGGCTTACCTATGGACATCGCATCGACAACATTTCCAACATCTACCAAATATGCTCCCGCAATACCATTTATTGGAGAAACTATGTTGCAATGTTCCAGATCAATTTTTGCCTGCACAACTTGTGCCTCTGCCACATTAACATTGGCAATATCCTGCTCCACCTGTGCCTCATATAATTCATATTGCTGCTGGGAGATATAGTTTTGGAGGATCAATGCCTTCGAACGTTCCAATTGTGAAATATCGACCTTCATTTTCGCTTTGGCGGTTATCAGTTGAGCCTCTGCCTTTTGCAAATCCGCTTCGTATGTGCGAGAGTCTATCGTATACAAGGGATCACCGACTTTTACCCTTTGACCCTGCCTAAAGTGTACTGCGATAATTTGACCACCCACTTGCGGAATAATGGCAACCGACTCGGATGCTACACAGCTCCCAATGGCCTCGATGTAAAGAGGGATATCGGCAATCGTTACTTTTTCTGACACAACCGGGATTGGAGGACGCGCCGTTTGTCTTTCCTGTCCACATCCACTGATGAGTACTAGGGATATCCATAGGACTAATACATAAAAATTTTTTAACACTTTCATTATCTGCTAACTATTGTTGTATATTATCTCTGCTTTCAAAATTTACTATTCCTATGGCATAGGCTAAATCAATCACCGTTATCGATACATTATTTTTCGATGCCACCGTCTGTTGCCGGGCCGATGCCAATTGCGTTTGTGCTGCCATTAGGTCACTGAACGAAGAAAGTCCTTCCTTGTATGCTATCAGAATTGAATCAAAGGATTCCTGGGAAGATTGCTCATAGTGCCTCGCCGCACGGAGTTGTTTTATGGCAGACTTAAACGCGTGGTATTTTGCCCAAACATCGGAAGCAACTGACAATTGCATTCGTTTTAGTTCCTGTTCGGCACTTTTCAGGGCAGCCCGTGATTCAATAAAATCATACACATTATTAAACCCGTCAAATATGGTCCACCGCAGGGACGCATAAATATTAAAATTATTGAAATGTCCATCTACGTTGCGGTACCATTTCCTATTACTAGCCCCGCCAATGACCAATTCGGGCAATAATTTTGAGGAACTAGTCCAAATGGCATCCTTTTTTGCACTGACAATCGCATGCTGGGCTAAAATATCCTGCCGTGTTTGCATTGCTCCAGCTATTAAGTCTTGAAGACTAACGTCCGAGCATTTAAGATCATCCTTGTCATCGGATCGAACAATTTGTACCGCTTCGGAAACTGGAACTCCTATGGCAGCTGCCAAATTTGCCCGAGCTAATTCAACCTGCGCCTTGGCATTTTCCAGATCAAATTCCGCCCGAGACCTATTGGCTTTTGCCTGTAAAAAGTCCTGTATGTTAGACACCCCAGCCTGGTTTCTGGTAAAGGCGGCATCGTATGCCACAAACGCATCCTCTAAACTTTTTTGACTTGCTTCAACCGCTCCTTCGGCGGAATCCAGGATGAAATAACACTTTTGAACTTCGTGTGCCAAAGTTTGCAAAGCATGATTATGCTGATAATTCGCAGCATAGAGTAACTGCCTGGCCGCATCCGCAAATTTCGTATGCCCTCCAAATTGAAAGATGGAATACTGCATTTCAATTGCTGGATAAAATGTCGTTGCAGAATTTTTCGACATGGGAGTGTTTGCTTCCGCTTTTTCTGCCACACCAGACACCGTTATTTTTGGGAAAAAAATACTGGCCGCTTTTCCACTTTGTGCGGCTGCTATGCGGGCTGCCTGCCAACTTTTCTTCGTGGATGGGTTATTTTCAAATGCAATGTCTATCAACATTGGCAAGTCTAATTCCGGATCGGATGGATCCGGCAAAAAACTGGTGGGTTCATATTGCCGCAATTGCTTTTGTTTTGCCTGATTTTCTTTAACCGGTGGATTCCAAAGGACATCATCTGTCTTCGATACGCTGTCATCGATGGTTGCACATCCGGCTAGCAATCCGACACACATGCTAACCAGGGACAAGCTACATAATTTACGAAAAAACTTTTCGATGACAACCATCTAAGCCAAAATATTTATTCGTAACCTGGAAGTCAAATCTTTTAAATACTTTTATCTCGCTTCGGAGATATTATTTTTTATGGAATTTTCGAAATGTTTCCAGCGGCAAAGAGCTTATTAGTGGCGGAAAGTGATGCAATAAGACATGCTTCCGAAATTTTGGATGAAAATTTCCAGAGAGCAGTTGAAATTTTGCTAAATCATAGGGGGAAAACCATTATTTGTGGAATGGGGAAATCGGGACACATTGCAAAAAAGATAGCCGCTACCTTCACTAGCACCGGACAACCATCCGTATTTTTGCACCCTGCCGAAGGTGCCCACGGGGATTTGGGGGTTTATTCTCCCGGCGATCCCACAGTTTTACTGTCGAAAAGCGGTACGACCGATGAAATACTCTGCCTAATTCCGGTTTTGAAAAAATTTGAATCTAAAATCATTTCCATTGTGGGAAATGCCAGTTCGCCCATTGCCAAATTTTCCGATGTAGTAATAGATATTTCCTTTGCCAAAGAAGCAGATCCTTTGCAAATAGTTCCCACGACAAGTTCGATAGTTAGTTTAGCCATTGGGGATGCCATGGCAGCCGAATTAATGTCTCGCCGGTCCTTCTCCAAACAAGACTTTGCGACTTTTCATCCCGCAGGGCAACTCGGAAGAAATCTCCTCCTGCGAGTAAAAGATGTAATGTCTCCCCTGTCATCCTGCGCCATTGTAAAACCTGGTAGTACCCTGCGTGAGATCGTAATCGCAATGACCGAATTTCCGTTGGGAGCAGCTTTGGTAATGGACCGGGATGATATTTTATCGGGCCTGGTAACGGAAGGTGACATTCGCCGCTCCCTAAAGGAAAATGAATCTTTCCAGAATATTACGGCAAAAGACATAATGTCTCCATCCCCCAAATGCATAGATGCCGACAGCCACGTCGGTGAAGCATTGCAGATTATGGAATGTGGCCCATCACAAATATCAGTTCTTCCCGTAATGGCAAACGGCACCACTTTCGGCAAATCCAAAGTCGTTGGCCTACTACGCCTCCACGATACCTACAAACATTAAAACCTTACCTGCGAAGTTGCAGCAAATGTTGAGAATTATAACTTTTCGGGATATAGTGTATTGTGTGCTAAACAAACGAAGTCCCATAATTAAGATTTAGAGCGAGAGAAAGTTTGTCATAAAAATTGGCAACATGACGCCAGAGGTAGGAAAATTTATTCTTTGGTCAAGCCCAGCGGTGCTCGATTGGACTTGGTTTAGAAACAAACTCTCCTGCCTTTGGAATGTGAAATAGTGGAGATAGGATTGAAAAGTTGGTAATCTTTACTTGCATACGAATTTTTGATTTTTAGCATTCTGAAAGTTGTTATGAAAGATGTGAAAGTGAGTTGGGTTATATTTTTATGTGTTTTAACTTTTATGGTGGGTGGATGCAACTCCATGATTACAAATAACACTCCCAGTCAAATTCCACAAAATGGTTCTGACATTTACCCAATTGTGATGTCCATTAGGCCAAATGGAGCACACTTGATTCCGCATAGTTGCTCTGCGCGCATTGTAATCGATGGAGAAATTCATAAAATGAAAAACAATGGGGAGCTTGAGTATGTATACAATTACAAAAGACCTGCTGACCAGCATAAAGCGAATTATTACTACGAAATTAATTACAAAAGAAAAATCAATGGCAGTATACGTGAGAAATTTACACGTTCAAGGATTTATAATTTAACCATTGTAAACAGATATGCTATCGGCTTTGAGAGCAATCGTAGCGTCCCGGGTTCGGTGATTACGCTCCTCGGACGTGGGTTCGAAGAGGGTGATTACGTGGAAATAGGTGATGTCCCGTGTGAAACAACTTTTATTTCCGCAAATTCTTTGTCTTTCGTTGTGCCAATGTTGGGTCATGGGGATAAGCATCATGCAAAATTGATTAGCGATAATGGGAATATTGGGCTTGGAACTTTTCAAATTGATCAATCAACCTTTCACACCAACCTGTCCAACATCAACCTAGAATCAGGAGAGAAATTGGTGCTTACGGTTACGACAGACTTTGATGCTCCAAGGGGAGGAATCATGATAGATGTGACAACCAACATTCCGGACAGTATCATTATGAAAGATATTTTCATACCCGCTGATGCAAGATCAGCCAGTGTGGTAATTCAGGGAGGGACGGCAGGATCTGGAATGTTGTATTTAACAGCGGCTGGGTTTGAGGAGTGTAAAATTCCCGTCGAAGTAATTTCATCGGATGAGGGTGCAAATGCAACCACCGACGATGACATTACAAACGATGAATTCTTGAACTTTTGAAATGATAATATCTAATGAAGAGTTAGAGCAGTTCCTAAGAGCCAAGCATGCTTGCCCCCATGATAGATTGGGCATGCATCCGGTGATGAAGAATGATGTAGTTGTTGGTATCGTAGTCCGTGCATATTTGCAAAATACCGAAAAGTGTGCCATCGTTAATATTTCAACCGATGAAAGATTCGAAATGGCAAGGCTCAGTGACAGCGGATTTTTTGAAGTCTTTATCAAAAATCGTAGGGAAGTTTTTGACTATCAAATTTTCATTGAAACCTACGAGGAGGATATGCTTTTAAAGCATGATCCCTATTCGTTTCTACCAACCATAAGCTCGTTCGATTGCTATCTATTTGGTCAAGGGAAACATCGGCAGATTTTCGATCGCCTTGGTGCATGTGTCCGTGAAATAAATGGCATTTGGGGGACAGCATTTGCTGTTTGGGCCCCAAATGCTAGACGCATATCGGTGGTCGGTGATTTTAACAATTGGGATGGGCGCTATCATCCGATGCGAATGTTGGGAACATCTGGGATTTGGGAATTGTTTATCCCGGGCATTGGAAATTTTTCAAAATACAAATACGAACTAATCAACTCCCGCAATGAATTGGTATTGAAAAGTGATCCCTACGGGAGTTATTTTGAGGGCCCTCCCAACAATGCTGCCATCGTCTTCGATTCTTCAAACTACACATGGCATGATCAAGCGTGGATGGAAAAACGTGTCAATACCAAGTGGCACAGTGCTCGAATGTCGATCTACGAAGTACATTTGGATTCATGGATGCGTGTTCCAGAGGAAGGTAATCGTCCATTGACATACGTTGAATTGGCAGAAAAACTTGCAAGCTATGTCAAAAAAATGGGATTTACCCACGTTGAATTTATGCCCGTAACGGAATACCCACTGCTGAAATCGTGGGGATATCAGGTGACTGGATATTTTGCTCCGACTCATCGCTACGGAACTCCCCTTGACTTCAAAAAATTGATCGACCATTTGCACGCCAATGACATCGGAGTAATTATCGACTGGGTCCCCGCACATTTTCCCAGAGATGCGTTTGCCCTAGCCGAGTTCGATGGAACACGGCTCTATGAGCATGAGGATGAGCGCCGTGGATTTCACGAAGATTGGGGGACCTTGGTATTCAATTACGGGCGCCATGAGGTACGGAATTTTTTAATTGGGAGCGTGTTGAATTGGTTCGAAAAATTTCATGTGGATGGTATCCGTGTGGATGCCGTTGCTTCCATGCTGTACCTCGATTATTCCCGTAAAAGTGGCAACTGGTTGCCAAATTGCTATGGGGGCAAGGAAAATATCGAAGCCATTGAATTTTTGCGGGAGATGAATAATACGGTCCATGAAGTATTTCCTGGGGCCATCACCATAGCCGAAGAGTCCACTTCTTTCAGCGGCGTCACAAGAAAAACAAAATACTATGGCATTGGATTTGACTTCAAGTGGAACATGGGATGGATGCACGACACTTTGGATTATTTTTCCAAGGATCCAATTTATCGCAAATATAGCCACAACCAGCTAACATTTGCGATGCTATACCAATATTCGGAAAATTTTATTAGTTCCATTTCCCACGATGAGGTTGTCTATGGCAAACGGTCGATGTTGTGTAAGATGCCAGGTGAGACCATTGCAGAAAAAGCACGCCACCTAATGGTACTGTATGCGTATATGTGGCTATGGCCTGGGAAAAAAACATTATTCATGGGGTGTGAATTTGGACAAAGCGACGAATGGCAGTACGACAAAAGTTTGGACTGGCACCTATTGAAATACTCGGATCATAGGTCAATACAACAACTAATAGCCGATTTGAACAGCATTTATAAGCAATATGATTTCTTGGCCAAATACGACATGGATTCCAGGGGTTTTGAGTGGATCTCCTGCGATGACTGCGACAATTCGGTCATTGCGTTTATTCGAAAGGATATTGCCGACGGTAGGATTGCTGTTGTTTGCAATTTTACACCCGTCGAACGTATTAACTACAGAATTGGCGTCCCATACAAATGTCTATGGGAAGAAATTTTTAATAGTGATTGCGAAATATATGGCGGAATGAACCGGGGAAATTTCGGAGGCAAAGTTGCCGATGATTTGCCATTCCATGGGAGACCATATTCCCTAAAACTATACCTCCCGCCACTGGGCTTGCTCTGTCTTGTTCCCCAGGAAACCACGACACCATAGCAACAAAACTCCAGAGATTGCCTTTTAGAACATGTTAGCCTATCCCGGTTTTACACTTTTCGCGATGCCCAAACCTTTGCTATAAGTTTTCGGTTGGCAATCAGGTACGCTAGTGCCGACAGCGTTACACCCACTATGATGGTAATTGTGTCATTGGTCCGTTGCCCAAAATGGCAATACGCCCCAACGGCTATTTTCGCAGAAGTCGCCACGGCGGCTATCCAAATACATCCATAAAATATTGTTGCGTAGTTCCTGAATTCTGACCAAATCGACCAGCCTTTCATTTTTCTTTTCAGTAATGTGGATAAGCATATTGTTTGCACAATGGTGGCTAAGGCATTGGCCAGTGCCAGTCTGATACCTATGTCAAGCCCAATGGGGTTAAAAATTTTCATAAATATTAGGGAGAATGTCACATTGGCCATGACGACAACAATTCCAATGCGAGCAGGGGTTTTGGTATCTTTCAACGAATGAAATCCCCGAATTAATAGGGAAGATATTCCCGAAAATACCAAACTTATGCAGTATACCGACATGATTGGTAATATTTGGTGGATATCATTGGCTGTAAATTTTCCATGGACGAAAAAAACCGACAAGATTTCTTTTTTCAATAGAAATATGCCCAGCGCTGACGGCAGTAAGATCCATACCATGGCGACTAAAGTTTCATTAAATGTCCTATTTATGACTGCGGTATCTGATTTTGAATTAACCACCTTGGCTATGCTTGGGAAGAAAACTGTTATGATCGCCCAACCGAAAATTCCCATTGGTAGTTCCGTCAATCGATTGGATAGGTACATTAGTGAAACCGCCGGTGGGCTAAAAGTGTAAGCAATTGTGCGTGATATTAGGAAGTTAAGCTGTTCAACGGCAGCACCGAACATGCCAGGCAGAAATAATTTCCAAACATCTGCCATATCTTCTTTGAGCATTGGGACATTTGGATCAAGTTGTGGGCGCCAACCGCACATAAATACGGCTAGCAATGGTATGGCCAGCTGAATTAAACCGCCTAGCAGTACCCCAGCTATCAAACAATGCACGAGCTGCATCCCGCAAAGGCCAAAGCCATACCCCCCTATCAACAGTGACAAAATCATCGATAGGTTCATCCAAATTTGATTAACGGATGATACTAAAAACCGACCCATCAGGTTCAATACAACTGCAACTATAGCCGCCAAACACACAAATACCATATAGGGCAAGAGCAATGCGGTAAACTTTAGTGCCATATTCCATTTGGGGCCGTCCAGTAGTGAGCTAATCAAAGCGATAATCCCATAGGCCAAAGCAATAAGCCCATAGGCGCAAATCAATACCACCGCAAAAATTACCAGCAACCTAAGAATAATATGACTGAACAATCTTAGCATTGAGTCCTTGCCATGTTTGACATAGTGCGATGACATTACCGGCATGATGGCAGAGGACAGAGCCCCTTCTCCCAGGAGTCGCCGGAATAGGTTTGGCAAACTAAAGGCCAATAAAAAAGCAGCCCCCATCGCCGACGTGCCGAAAAATGAAAAAAATGTCATGTCTCGCCAGAAGCCCAATATGCGCGAAAGGACGGTTGTGCTCGATACTGTCGAGATATTTTTTAATGTACTACCATTATTTTTTTTCATATATCAATGCATTTGGTTGTCTGGAATGTCCGGTCCTCCCCAACCTTCTAATCTCGATAATATCGTTCGGCATCTCAATTTTATGTAATCCCGGTACTTCAATGACCATCCTTGACTCTTCGGAGGGCTTAAGGAATTTGGAAAACATTGCCAGCAATTCCTGTCCCCGAGTTTCAACCATGTTGTAGGGCGGATCAATAAAAATAATATCGAATTTTACCTCACAGGTTTGGGCCCATGCAAAAACATCTTGGCAAAAAACTTTTGTGGTAAAATTTCTAGCAGCGGACTTTTTGACACTTTTTATATTGTTTTCAATTGCATCAACTGCTAGGCGATTGTTTTCCACAAAAACACAGGCATCTGCACCGCGACTTAGGGATTCAAGACCATAGCTACCAACTCCCGCGAAAAGATCCAAAACGAATGCCTTGTGTATTTTCGGCCCCAGAGATGAAAAAACTGCTTCCCTCAAAAAATCCGTGGCTGGCCGTAAATATTCAACGCCAACTGGTACGGTTAGCAGTATACCTCGCGCCTTTCCTCCTGTAATTCGCATCTGAGCACCCATTGACTAGATTTTCAGCACCGTTGCAATCATAAACGTAAATGGTAAAATAAGATCAGAGAAAAATGTCGTCAAAATCGCACAGAAAGAGGAATTGATGAAAATGTAGCAGCTAGAAAGATGGAAGTTTGTTTTGAGCCAAGCCCAGTAGTGTTCGATGGGATTGAAATCTGGCGAGTAGGGCGGCTTGGTAATTTATGCTGGATTCATTGACGAAAGGCAGTCCGTAAGGTTTTTGGATATTTGCTATAGAATTTTACATATTTTTTACAAATTCCATTGACAAGAAGTAAAAATGCGGCACACTACTCTTCCAACATGAGGTATAGAATGCGCAATCATAAAATTTCCACAGGAAAGAAAATATTTGTAGCTCTGGTAGCTACCATTGGATTTTTAACATTCAGCTCTCCGTCTTTAGCTGATTCGTTAAATGAGACAATAAATGAGAAAAAGACGGCCACTCAAACGTGGGAGATAGATGCTGTCAACAATCCCGGCGATAACCAAGTAACGTTTACAGGAGCTGGCAGCATAGAGGTTACGGAAGCTACTCCTGATAGGGTCATCGCTGCCAATGTT
>JAISRG010000068.1 GCA_031273725.1 Puniceicoccales bacterium | reverse complement strand
CGTGAATGCTCTCCGCTTTTCTTCGTCCAGCTCCTTGTATAATATGATTTTTTTTATAAGTAATCCCAAGCTGCCTTATTCTGTAAAGAACAGAAGCATCACTTGCTCCAAATGCCGCCCCTATCTCTTTCAATGTCTTATCCGGATTGTTCTTGATGTACTCTCTCAACTCCTCTGGGTACAATTTCTGCGGCTTATAGGCCTTGCTCTTCGCCACTGCTAATCTCCTCTCTTTTTGTCTCTTTTCCCAGCGGTATATGATTTTTCGGTTCAGTCTAAATACCATTGCTGCTTCCATTTTCTTTTTCTCTTCTTTTATATATGCCATCACCTTCTCCCTCAGATCTAACGAACATGCTTTTGCCATAACTTCTTCCTTTTTACTTCCTTCGTATCTTTTCTTTGCTCTGAGGCAATCTTTTTCTATTCCACTATATGGGAAGTTATAATAAGACTTGGTTTGGGTTTTTGATTTTTATTTTTGCAACTCACAGATAATTTATGTTACATGTCTTGACTTTTTTTTTAAAATTTTTTACATTGTTTGCATGGAAGGTGAAAAAAAGATTTCAGGAGGAGGAAATGCGAGCGAACTTTCTGGTCGGGGGAATAGCGAAGAGCTTAATCCGGCCATTCGAGTGATACCAAGTAGTGTTGATCCCAGCCATCCTCAACAACCGAGGGAGCAAGGTTTAAATCTTTTTGAAAGATCGATTTTGGAAGATTTTTCGTATGCAGGTAATGAGAGAATAAAAATATTTGCACAGGGATTGTTTCCCGAAGAACTTTCCGAAACCAAGCTAGAAGGATGGAACTCAAAGCGAGGGTTGGAGTTTTTCACAAAAATTGTGAATGGATTTGCCGCATCTGGATTTCTCTCGAAAGAGGAACATAATTTAACTAACAAATGCATTGGAATACTTAGTGGTGCGCAATCAAGCATAGTCGAATGTGAAAATTTTAACAAAAGTTATGATGGTCTATTTGTCATAATTAAAAGACATCTTGAAGCAAACTCTCAAAATTTCAACTATCAACTTCTGAAAGAGTTGGTAAATGATAAAATTCCCAAAAATATTGCTAAAAAAATACACGACGATGTTATCCAATGTAGTTCCAGATTATGGAATGCATCGTACAATGAGAATTTTTGCAGAAAATGGGCACGGGAATTATCTTTCATCCTTTCTCCACAACCGAAAAGTATTTATGATAAGTTGATAAATGATGGTTGTCGCATATATTTGAGTTGTGGATGGATCGCTAATAATCATAAAGGTCATTGCGCATACGTTGTCTTAGAAAACAAAGGTGGCAAAATTTACGCCCATGAAATTAACTCTGGAGGCGGATTGGTACGGTCTTTTCTTGAGCGAAACAAATCAGGAGTTTACGTTGAACGTGGAACGCCTGGGTGTACCATTGAATTTAAAAATGAGAAAGAGACCTGCGCTTTTATAGCCGATAGTTTTGAGCTGCAACGGTTTGATGCAGATATAACATTTGACAATCGTGAAGGTAAGTATAGAAGACTTTGGGATCACGGAACACCCATAAAACATCCATCTTGGCTGGGGCGCCCCTGCTTTACAGAAGCCTTTCAACGTAGTGGAAATTGTGTAGTACAATCTACAAGTATTCTTATTCGGACAGAATTGCAGTGTGCAATGGCAAAAGCAATGGGAGTGGATGTTAATGATCGTTCAGTTGTACGAAAAACAAACCAACTGTACCGGCTATATACAATATATTTTCGTGCTCAGCTGCTTCGAAGTTATCTAGATTGGATTCAAGCTAATCCAGATAGTGTAGACCGTGATTCTTTGGATATGTTACGCCGAGGAGTAGGCCGGTTTGGTCACTATATCATGCGATATAAGAAAAAAATAACTGATCAGGAGAAACAAAAATTTTTATCATGTGCTAGTCAGCTTGAGAAGAGTGTCAATGAGTACTTAAATAGCATGGCTGCAATGGAAATCGCGAATAGGTCCAAACCCCATAGAGAAATAGCATTGGGTGTATCACCACAATTATCGGAGGAGGCAAAAGCTTTTGCGGTACAGTATGTACAAGTTGAACATCCCAAAGATTCCAAACCAGAGCTTGTTGAGCATACTATTGTTGAGCTTGAAAGTATAGAAAGTAATCCAGAGCGTATGCTTTCTTACATGCAGTACATTTCCAACAACGTGGGAAAATTATCCATTAAAAACCGATCATGTGCAGCTTGTAGGAGAGGGAGTGTGGTTATTGATATGCGGCAACGTGAATTAATTCATGGGGCCACCGAATTACTGCGCGTCATGCCGCTGCCAGGTACGGCACCCTGGGAGGCCTACGCATCGAACTTAAGTGAAAAACAGAGATATGAACTCGTGTTTTATATGTACAATATTTTTTCTTTTTTTATGTCGATCCCTGCCGTAAAAGGATATCTAACAAAAGGAATGCCAGAAGAGTGTATATCGGAAATAAAGTCCATCGAGAGTCAAATATTGGACCGCTGGGATACAACATTCCATAATTCTGAATTAGTACCGATCTTCAATGCTATCACGAAAATGCGTATTGTGACATTTTGTCTCGCTCAAAAAGATCCACAGCTCGCAAGCTGTATACCTGCCAATTGTTATGTGGATCACTCTTGTTTTATAAGTTTTTGCAAATCAGGAATTAATTTTACTATCAATGAAGCAGATTTAAATGAGCAAACTAGCCTATTCAATTATGTGACGAACGCCCAAACAGGGAAACCTCTTTTCGGCTATGTAGTAACCGAAGGATCTTCAAAAAATTTAGTAGATGATTCTACTTTAACTTTGTACGATTCAATCGCAAGGCAAATAATTGGAAGTGATACAGGCTTGATCGAAAACTGTCTGCCAAAAGGTGGACTTCCCCTTCAAGATATTCTTCGTATAAATCGATCTGTAGAAAACCACCCCGGGTTACTCTTGCTTATGCAAGGAGGAGAAGAAATTTGTAGATCGCTAAGAATAAAATTTGTGCAAGATGTCTTTAATAGAGAAGTGAGCGAATTCCTCGAAGGTCTAAAAACAACACTCGGAAATATTTTTCTTGAACATCCAATTTTAGAAGAAGGCTGGCTTGTCACTTGCGCGGCATTTTTAAAGCAATTACAAAATCTCTACAACGGATGCGCACTTTTGTCTGATGACGGAAGAGCTGCTGTGGTTCGGAAAAAACTCGCAAGTTTAAACAAATCTCTCAAGAAAGACATTGAAGAATTGCCAAAGATTGAGGTCTCTGACGGCGAGAAAGTTGGATACGCGAAATGGTGTGTTGACAAATTAACAAATGGAATACCTCAAGCTGTTAGGAATTCAATCAGCTGCAATCTGTACCTAACCCTCCCGGATTTTTTACGACATTTTCATGGTATCATGGCATACTGGCCAAAACACATAGTCGACAGTGATAAGGGCTATGTAATCGATCTGCCAAGTGACTCTTTGAAAGTATCCAAAGGTGTAAGTCTTATTGGTAATTCAATTGAGGCCCTAGGAGGTGGTTATGCACTGAATAGCGAAAACGATGCGCATGTGTTGGCCGTAAAAAATTCAACCAATCAACTGCAAGTAATAGATTTAATTGGAGAAGAAGCATCACGACCGAATGTGCAAAGTGTTGGATTGTTACGATTACTGGGAGATCATTTGGAAGTATGCGAAGGATTTCACTTGCCTTTCGTCTCAACCACCCATGTCCAATCTGATTGTCGGTTTTATGATGACGACGATGCGAGTGAGGCGGAAAAAAAAGCCGCAGAACAGGAGGCAAAAGCCGCAGAACAAAAAAGAATGAAAGAACTTTGCAATCATCCGAGTTTTCTTTTCAATCTGTGGCTACAGTTATTCAATCGTGTACTATACCCCGAACAACATGCAACCGCAAGCTATCAAATAACTAGTCCCACAGCACCGATACGGGAAGAAGCAGTATGCCACCCATATGTGTTACTTGGTGCGGTTAATGCCCTTTGGGAAAAAGGTCGAGCCGAATTATGGGAAAATATTCCCGACAGACGTCCGAATGTTAGACAATTATGTGCACTACTGCACATTGCTCATATTGTTTATCATACAGTTGTCACGGTTGAGCGTTCCAACCCTATACATGGGCTGGATGAAATTTTGTCTATGGCAAAAAGTTTGCTGGAAAACAGGCTCACAGACATCGCAAGAATGAGAGAAAATTGCAAAGATTCCCTCACTTCGGATGAAGGCATGTATTTGCGTTTGGTTGAAAATGAGTGCATCGCCGATCTAATCGACATTGCACAGAGAAGTAATGAACGTGTGGCCAATGAGCTGTTATTCATGCTGTGTAACAACACATTTTTTCTCCATAAGTTTGACTGCAGTAGCTTTCCTAAAGGGTGTTCGGAGATAATTTTTGGGTTTATTCCAAAGTTGGCGTGGTATTGGAAGAAATATCCGGATCAAGGAAAATACGTTGCTGAACGATTGTATGATTCCCTAGCAACTTCCAAACGGGCCCGAGGAATGACCGAGAAGGGGGTTGGTCGATTTAGTGCGGGAAATGGACATTTTGTAGATTTGATTAACTTAAAAATTTATGACGCTGGCAATGAATTGCAAAGTACTGTTAGGATATTCGAACATCCTGATTACCGAAGATTATTTTCAGAATCAGCCAGCCATAGCAGAGAAATTACGAGTGTAGGAAACATTTACAGACTAAATGGTACCACATATGGCGATATTGTTATTCACGATGTAAAAATTTTTCGTCAATTTATTGGCTCTGGTAGTAACTGGCGATATATATCTTCGGGTATAATACGCGGGGAAGATAAAAGAGAAGTACTTACTCGACTACCATTGCAGGAATGTTTCGGAGGAGATGATTTCACCGTATGGGCAAGTGCGGAAGGAAATATCAGAATCTGCCCAAAAAATAACCCGAACGAAATACTGTACGAAACCGATACCGATGGTCGTTTGTGCGATGTTAGAAGACGAGATCAAGGAATTGAACCATGTTACGTGGCATTCCATGATTATACACAGGCAGAAGCAAGCGTTGATGAATTTTCTCGCTTTGAGGGGAAAAAATACACGCTTTTCTATCACAGTAGAAACGGTGAAATTCAGGAAGTCGCGTTCCCAAGATACGTAGATTCGTCCGGAAAGATGCTTCGGCTTGTAAGAAAAGAAAATGGTTGGGTATTGGCATCAAACCAAAATTACCGACTAATCGACGCGCCATCGTGGTCTTCGGGAAACCAAGCAAATTTATTGCAGGGATACGATGGAGTGCTATGGCTAGAAAATGTAGACCAAAAATGTGCTGGCGTGGTCAAGTGTCTATTGCCGGATGTCAATATTGGAAGAGATCTAGGGATGACTCATGATGTAAGACTCAGCTGGCTTCCTGCGACTAACGAGCATACATTTTTCGGGAGCGCTCGTTATGCTGAAGCAAGTCTATATACCGATGAGCTCGGCTTTGTTGGACCATCGCTACAAGCAAATAATGCGCTCGGATCCCTACGGTTAGCGCATATTTTCCAAACACAGGGAGAATACGAACTAGCTCTGCAATGCTTAGATAATTTGTCAACCCGCGGGAAGTTTAGCCCAGACGAAGTTGCCATGTTGAAACGCATAGTTCGGTGGTTTAATGAAGATGTGGGGCATGAACAAAATGGTCTAGTCGCCTTGGTCGTAATTAAAGCATTATCTCGCATGCTGGAGAGTTCACCATTCGGAGAAGATAGCAAGAAGATACTATATGAAATTGTCAAAAGTGAAAATCAGTCTCTTGGCTCTAACTTTCAATCCCTGGTCAAAAATTATTTGATCGGCTTTGACTTGTATCCACAAGCACTGCAACTAAACTTCAGGGGGGAACGCATATTTTGGGAAACCATAAAAATGCTTGTTCCCACACTTGAATCCGTCGCACATAGTATTGGCGGAGATGCTGCGAGCATTCGAAGTGGAATGGAGAGCTACTTTTCCAGCGTGCAGACTCTCATCGATGGCAGATTGACAGATTTGAATATTTTAATTGCCAAAGAAGATACTGTCCCATTATCTAGTTCATTAAAACAATTTAGCCGCGCAAACATGCCATTTGTGGTTGCTAGTACGCGTAATAGTAGTAATGTTCCCGAAGTTGGTGGTAGCACACGTGGTGTTGTCCAAGAATCCCACGAAAAGGCTGTGTGGGATGAGTTGAACAGGCTCAATATATTTGGAATTACAAGTACACATGAAGATGCTACAAGAATTCCCTTCTCTCTTGGAGGAGCATCACTGACGGATGTAGAACAGCGAGAATTCGGAAAAACAGCCGAAACCTTTTTTACTGAGCTTGGTGAAGAATTAAATGAAGGAGCACGACAATTACAGAGACTTGAAAACGGTCCAGCGACACGAACCATACCTCAAGACAGTGATATTGAAAAATTACAAAAAATAATTGCCAGTCAAAAAAGTACTGCAATTGCGTCCGCAAAACGTTCCGCAACGGAGATTGATAGAATAGGTAATGATCAGCGCGCAGAAAAAACCTATGGCGCTGATACCTGGGATCGTTTAAAGATACCTAATGCACTACGAGCATACGGAATGTTTTCATCGGGCAGCGGCGGACGCAAGCGTGCCTTGGAATATTTAAAAACTAATTTTCCGTGGTTTTCCGAGGAAAACCTAGATGATTTTTTTGCTCACACTGAAAATTACCTAATGAGCGTCAATTCGGCGCGTCACCTCGAGAAAACAGAAAGTGCATTAGAGTCGCTTACCACTCCAGGAGTTAGTGATGAGAAAAAGCGTGGTGATTGGTGCAATGCTTTGCAGATTTTACGCCAAACGCGAGGTGGAACATCGATTATCAGAGATGGTGATGGGTTAGATGTCGGTGCTAAAAATGAGTTGGTTCGTAATATGTTGCTATTTGAGTATATGACTGGCATCCGCCCACGGGAAGATCAGGTAGAAAAAATACTTTTCATTGTAAAGACAATATCGGCTCCAGATGGCTCTCATGGTGCACTGATCCAGCAAATCATGGGCAGCGGAAAAACGAAAGTGTTATTACCATTTCTGATAACATTGTTATTCAACAGGAATAATAACTTGCCGATCGTGATATCCCACATATCTCAGTTACCAGCGGTTATGCTAGAAATGCCTGCGATCCTGCGTGGTGTAGGGATACGTATGGATGCGATCGATATGGATTATGGACATTTTTCGACCCCACGGGCCATTTGTTTGATACGGGAAAGGCTTGAAATGTCCTTTGATAGACGCAATAGCGTGCCAGTATTTGATTCTCACACTTTGCTTGCATTACGTACAGCTTTTCGTGCGCTATCTGACTCGGCAAGCAATGAAATGCAGTCGGAAGTGGACGCTCGTAATGCATTGTATGTAGAATTCAATAGGCTTTTTACCTTTTTAGAACAGCATGGCATTGCAGTTATGGACGAAGTGCATATCACTTTAAATCCTAAGGAATCTTTCATAATTCAACCACCATCCTCTGGAAATACATCAGATAGAATTCCAGCAATGGATGTTACCTTCATGGTCGATTTGATCTATGGTATAGGAGGAACATTGATAAGTGCGATACGCGCTAACACATCGGACCAGATACCGGTTGGTGCTCTCAAAGCTGAGCTCATTAAGTACGTTTGCAATAAATATGGGGCACAATTCAATATCTCCGAAAATCTTCGTGAAAATTTCGCGAAATTCGTTTGTGGAAAATTCGATGGTGTAAATGCCCAAACTGGAGCAGATGAATTTCCAGATGCACTAAAAAAGTGGCTCGATGACATGACTCCAGTGGTGAGACACCAAGTAAGCTTATTGCGAAAATTGTGCTCTAGTACACTCATACAGTGTCTATCGAAAACATATGGTGAGCACTATGGCTACAATGCAAATGGAGAAGTAGTCCCATATCGCAATTACTTGCCTACGAATAGTCATTATAAGGATTCACACGAAAAGCTTTGTTATTTCATTTTGGCAACGATCATCAATGGAGTCCACCCTAGAACACTAAGCAGCTGGGTAGAACAATTAGCCGTATCAGCTAAGTCACAAACCAATTCCAGTATATCCTTTGGAAAAACCAATCCGGCAGTACTCTTCGAAAAGTTGTTCGAGGGTCAAAACCAAAAACTTACTCTTATTGATGCAGTTAACATGCGCGCTGCTGCTGGAAAACCGAAAGTACGGCCAGAGATACTCCCACGTATGCAAGATTTTTTAAAATCCCATCCAGGGGTAATGATACGTATTGTTGAAAACTTAGCTCAGGATCAGAGCTCATATTTTTCGCGATCGTATGAGGCTACGCCGCTTTGTCTCGCCGATTCGTTCCATGGAACTATAAGCATGTCCGGTACGCTAAGCAACAAAGATTCATACGTCACAAAAGTACGCAGTGCAATGGACTTGCAGACTGGTGCGCTCGGTAAAATTATGCATAAACTGGTGGAAGATGAAAAAACCGGGAAAACTAAGATTGTTGCTGTGGGCAATACATCCCTAAGCGCCGAAGGGATGCTCGGGCAATTGGCAGGCACTGTTGGAGCTGAGTCCGACAATACCTCCCTAAGCGTCGAAGGGATGCTCGGGCAATGGGCAGGCACTGTGGGAGCTGGGTCCGACAAAGTAAAAAATTTGCGCCTGATCGTGGATTATGCTGCACAATTTAAGGATCAGTCAATACGGCAATCCGTCGCAGACATTGCGCAATTTATTGTGGCTAACGGCAATGGAGCGAAGTATATTGAATATTTCGATCCAAAACGCAATGGGTTTGCGATCGTTTCGATAGATGATGTTCAAAAAAATGGCATAGATTTTACCCCAAAAGACATCATAGACCCATCAGCAGACCGGCCAAGAAATAGTGAGGAACTATTTACATTTTTAGACTTCCCGCGCGCAACTGGCACTGACCCACTAATGATGGCAAATGGGCATGGCATAACTAGTGTAAATCTGTTTCAGGGCACCATCGATGGTTTCACCCAAGCAGTCATGCGGGAACGAAAATTCCTAAATCTCAATGGACAAACGATGGATATCGTATTTCCTAAGCAAGCCGAGGCAGGTAACTCCGATATGAACACAACGCCATCTGTCCTACATCTTTTGAATAGGTTGGCACGCAATACGGCCCAGGATATCACTCGACAAAGAATACAAGCTACCACTCTGCTCATGCGCGAACTTCCTCGCCAGTTCATTGAAAAAAAATTGCGTGAACAAATTGCCCAATTTGAGAGAAGGGAATCTTATGACGCGAGGCAAAATTTTCAAAGAATGCGCGTTGAAACAGCCACGTTTATGGCCACGGTAGATGATTTTAATCCAGACATATGGGCAGATAGGCGTAATTGGCAAAAAGCGAGGGAGATTTTTCAGCAACAGTGGGACAGTACAGTAGGCCAACTTAGTAACATTTTTTCCTCACAGGATATTTCCACACTCAAAGGAATGGGTCAGGCGTACATTAACCAAATCGAGGAAGAAATACAAATGTTGACTTTTAGCAGCCAAGGAATGTTGCCTGTTGCTGGACAAGAAATGCAAGTACAAACCGAACGGGAACAGCAACAAGAACAACAACAGCAGCAACAACAACAGCAGCAGCAGGAATTGGAAACGGAATTGGAAACGGAATTGGAAAGTTTACATCAGTTCTTTCACGGTTCTAGAGACAGAACAGCTCGTAGGGAAGCAGACATCGTAGAGCCGGATAGAGCTACTTCAGCATGGAGCTTTATGGTCGAATTGCCTGCTAAATCGCTCGCCACAAAGGTACGCGACGAACAAATATCCACCGCAGAAATGTCTCCCGAAAACAAGGCAAAATACGACGCAGTGCGAAATATTTTTCCGAAATCTTTGAATGATGAATTTTTCATGACGGAGAATTTCTTGGCGACAACAAACGCCGATGAATCCGTGTTCAGCAGCTATCAAAAGGATGTAAAGTATCTGTTGCTTTCGTGGGATAATTCCAGGCCACCCAAGCAAAAGTGCCACTTCCTTTCGGAGTACGAGGCCGAAAGTATCCGTTCGATGATAGAAGGAGGACGATTAACAGATTGCCACCTTTGTACATCGAATGGGGTGCCGGTTGTCGACAATAAACCAATTAACAAAAAGTTTCTTGAAAAGTCTATTTGGATGGCTCACTTTTTCAATGCAGATGTGCAGTACATGGATGCTCATTCGGAATTTACCGAAGAAATGTTTATAGCATTTGGCATGCCCGCGATAGATCAAGAAATGGAGGATTTTGCCCATCGTAGTAGCTTCCTTGCAAATATCCGCAATTTTCTGGTGCTTAGATCGGCGGATCCGAAGAAAACAGCGGCCTATTGCGCGAATTCTACCCTAATATCCTATGGCAGTTCAAAAGATACATATGCCTGCTTCCTCGCTGAACATGCTCTGACTAATATGAGTCCAGCAAACGATATATTATCTGCAATTGATGCAGTGGAAGATGAACAGCTTTGGAAAACTCTCATATTGCGAAGTAGTATCGATCCAAACACTGTATTACGGATATCAAACCGTCTCCACGATCCTAAAAATACAAATACCCGCAATGTTATATGTGCTAGAGCTGGGCTTCGATAAATAATAAAAAGAGGTGGAACATACTGTGCTAAACTAATATGTGTTTATATACTATACTAAAAATATTTTGCCAGATTGCGAAGAAAGGATACATAGTGCACTAGACGGAAGTGGCCCCATAATTAAGATTGAGAGCGAGAGAAGGTCTGTCATAAAAATCAGCAATATGGCGCCAGAGGTTGGAGAGTTTACTCTTAAGCCAGGCCCAGTAGTGCTCGATAGGGTTGAGGTCCGGCGAATAAGGCGGCAAGTAGAGCAATTGACAGCCGACATTTTCGATGATTTCGCGGATACGAGGGGATTAATGGAATGCGGCGTTATCCATGATGACGGCTTGCCCGGGACGCAATTCTGGGCATAAAACTTTTTCCAGCCAAATGCAAAAGTTGTCGGTATTCATGTAATCATCGAAGTAAAATGGGGGATTTTTCTCTTACAGATCCCCGCGATAACTGTTGTCCGCCTATGGCGGGCAGCTCCAGATCTTTCTCAGATGACTCTAATTCCTTTTTCCGACCAGGCATATTCTTTGATGTCTTGATGGTTTATGCCGGATTCATCTACGAAAACAAGATCTTTTACTTGCTTTTGATTGATGAATTTCGTGAATGCTTTCCGCTTTTCTTCATCCCGCTCCTTGTATAATATGATTTTTTTTTATAGCTAATCCCAAGCTGCCTTATTCTATAAAATACGGAAGCATCTTTTGCTCCAAATGCCGCTCCTATCTCTTTCAATGTCTTATCCGGATTGTTCTTGATGTATTCCTCAACGCCTCCGGGTCCAATTTCTGCGGCTTATAGGCCTTGCGCTTCGTCACTGCTAATCTCCCTTCTTTCTGCTTCTTTCCCCAGCGGTATATGGTTTTTCGGTTCAGTCTAAATACCTTTGCTGCTTCCATTTTCCTCTTTCCCTCTTTTATATATTCCATCACCTTCTCCCTCAAATCCAACGAACATGCTTTTGCCATAACTTCTTCCTTTTTACTCCCTTCATATTTTTTCTTTGCTCAGAGGCAATCTTTTTCTATTCCTCTATAT
>JAISRG010000036.1 GCA_031273725.1 Puniceicoccales bacterium | reverse complement strand
CGCAGGGATTCATATCGAAAACTTGGGTGTTGGGAAAAATTCCAATTCGCTCATCCATGAACCAATTTCGTGAATCATCTTCGCGGTGGACAAGAACAACGGAACGGTGGGACATCTTTAGGATATTTTTCAAAATTTTCTCCCTGTCAGCATGCCCACTAATGTCGAATTTATCAATTTTAGCTGCAATTTTAGTCACATAATTTTGGGCTTTAAATAAAAAAGATTCCCCTTGGGAATATTTTTGTAGTTCTCCTCCAAGCGTTGATTCACCACAAAAACCGACGAAACAAATGTAATTTTTATGGTCATTGATGATGGCGGAAGCAACATGAGAGGCGGATGTGTTTTCAACCAACATGCCACTGCTAAGGATAAAAATTGAGGGCCTTTGAATCTATTTTTTATATCATTTGGGTTGTTTCCTCGGAAAATTTTTATTTTTAATTCCCTTGTGATTTTTTTCGAAAATTTACCACAGATAGTTTTTTTGAAATGAAATCAAAATCGTCGATGAGTCCATAGCCCAATCCAGAGCAAAAGATGGGTGTGTTTTGCTATAGTTTGCTTTCTTGGCGGGCATAGCTTATAATTTTGAGCATCTGTTGCATGCGTTCGAACGCGAAGGCAGGAATTTGGACAGACCCTCCTCCGTTGATGGTATCTCGAATTGTTGCGATGAGGCGTTCCGTTTCACTATTGAGCGAACACTCTTTTGGCGTGATGGTGGATCCACGCGTCATTTCGGTGATCACAATGTCAAGTTTTCGGGCCGGCCATTTGACACCCCGAAGAATCTTGATTATATTCAACCAAAATCGAACCGGCTCCAACAACATGACCAGCTTCGAAAAATGTTGTCGTGATTTCATCGTTGTCTTTTCTGAGGACACGCGATTTCCCGAATTGCATGAGCAAAATATGCCGTTCCAATGATTCAATATCTGCCGATGTATACAGAGGATATTCTTTTCTGCCCAATTCGTCGCGTTGTAGCTTCATAACGATGACGCAATTATTTAGGATTCTCGGGAGAAGGATATGGGATGCCTGTGTCGGAAGGATGCGGGCTTGTTGTTGCCTTTTCATGATGTATGGCAATGAACCAACATGACCCAGATGATAATGAGAAATCAGGATCAAATTAACAATAATTGTTGGCAACTTATCAAAGGCAGGCAATGCATCATATCCGACACGCTTGGGACTGGTTCCACAGTCAAAAAAATATTGAAGCTATCAATTTTGGCAGACAAACACGAAGATCCTATGTACTTGGTCTTATTTAAATCAATTAATTGCATGGGCAAATTTTGTCGATGTATAAACCTAAAATATAATATTGATACAGACTTACGACCCATAATGGCTTCTTTTGTCAAAGAGCAAGCAAATATGAATAATTCCTTTCACACAATTTCACATTCAAATTTTGGGTCGTAAAAACTTCCGTTGGTAATTCTCCTCTCCTCAAAACATCTTGCCAGACTCCGAAGAAAGCATATAGATAGAGGAAATGGCAAAAGCAAATACGTTAGATTTGAAAGAAAAAGCGGTGGCATATCTAAAAGAGAGGAAGAGGAAAACGGAAGCGGTGAAGGTGTTTAAACTACATTGGAAGACAATATACCGGTGGAAAAGAGGGAGAAAGAAAGAAGGTTAGCGGCCACGGAGCATCGGATTTGTAAACCAAAAAATTGGATCCGAAGGCGTTGAGGGTGTACATCAAGAAAAATCCGGATAAGATATTGAGGGAGATGGGAGCAGTGTTTGGAGTAAGCGATATAGCCATTCTTGACAGAATAAAGCAGCTTGGAATTACCTCTAAAAAATAATATTATACAAGGAGCGGGACGAAGAAAAGCGGAGAGCATTCACGAAAGTCCTTGACCAAAAGCAAGTAAAAGATCTTGTTTTTGTAAATGAATCTGGCACAAGCCATCAAGATATCAAAGAATAGACCTGATCGGAAAAAGGAGTTAGAGTCATCGGAGAACGATGCGGAGCTGCACGCCATAGGCGGACGACGGTTATCGCGAGGATCTGTTGAGGAAAAATCCTCCGTTTTTCTTCGATGATTACACAAATACCAATAACTTTTGCATTTGGTTGGAAAAAAATTTATGTCCAGAATTGCGTCCCGGACAAGTTGTCATTATGGATAACGCAGCATTCCATAAATCCCCCCATATCCGCGAAATCATCGAACATGTTGGCTGTCGACTATTCTATTTCCGCCCTATTCGCAGGACCTCAACGCCATCGAGCACGACTGGGCTTGGTTTAAAAATAAGCTTTCCTCCCTCTCGCGCCAGGTTGCCAATTTTTATGATTGCCTTTCCCTTGCTCTGAATCTTAACTATCGGACTACCGCTGTTTAGTGCAGTATATTTCCTTTTTCTATAATTTCTCAAGATATACTTGCTTTTTACGATATACTCTGCATCTATTGCTATCATCAAATATCGTCTGATCGATAAGTACATGCCCCAGCCTCACCCGCTGGGTTCTGGAGTTCGGCTTTCAAGTCAACATGTCTCTAGAGTATAAACTCTTCGAAAATGCAAATAGATCAAATTGGATTCGACTGTGTGGCTTTTTAAAAATAATTTTCCCGGTCTGGGTTTCAAAATCCATTAAAAATACGTTTGGGATGGACCATGATCAGAGAGTGATCATCAAATTTCTCTGGAATGATGGAGCAGATGCCAGGTAAATTGCAGTCAGATTGCAGGCACAGTTTGTTGAACATGTTTATCAACTTGAAACAGTGTAATTCTGGATTGCAGATATACGGGGCCATCGTCAAGACCTGCATGATGAAATTCACAGCGGAAGAGCTCCTCTGGATGATCTTGATGGCAAAATTTTGGCGATCTTAGACAAATCTCCGTTTGAATCAGCTCATTCAATGGTTGAGAGACTTATTCTTATGTATTCGACAGTGTTGCAGTATTTGCATGAATCATTTTGGTTCAGATCGTTCCATTTGCATTGGGTTCCGCATCTGTTGACCGATGATCTACAAGAAAAATGAAAGGAGTATGCAAGAGCCATGTTGCCATTCTTGCATGCTACCGAACGTGATAGCTAGCATCATCTTATGACTGGTGATGAGTCGTGGTTTTTCTTCGATATATCACCATGCCGCATGTAGACGTTATCGAGAGATGACTTTGTCACAAAACCGAGACATCAAATTCAGAGCAAAAAGTTTATGTTCACGATTATATGGAATCCGACTGAGTTCTATGTTGTCCACAGACTTCCAAATCATACTAAAATGAATAGCGACTATTTCGTGATAAATATACTTATTTCCCTCGAACAAATGATTTTTCCTTGAAGAAGGGCACCGCATGAAAAACAACTGGTGATTTCTGTCGACAATTGCTTTGTTC
>JAISRG010000022.1 GCA_031273725.1 Puniceicoccales bacterium | reverse complement strand
CACCGGTTAGACTTGTATATTTAGCAGGCGGTAGCTGGTGCATTTTTGTGAAAAAATTTACGTAATTGCACTTTAATCTTGACTTTCGGTCAGTCGCAACTTATACTATTACCGTTTTTACACGGAAGGGATAAAATGTCAGGAGGAACTCCAACAACTGGAATGGCGGGAACTAATGCGACAGATCCGGCTACAGGCAGTAAACAGAACCCAGGCATATAACAGGGGACACCTTCGGATAAATTGCGAACGGCTTCCTCCTTTAGTGAAAGGAGAATGAAAAAGCTTGGCCCGGACGATCGGATATGCAGTGCCTTGTCTAAAGCTATTGAAAGTGAATGGGCAAAAGAGACTGTAAAAAAGCTGGACAAAGCCAAATTGAGATGGTTTGAAATTTTTTTGATGAAATGGAGGGCAGGACGGCGTACCCTTGTTAAAGATGTAAATGCAAATTGGAATGAAAATTATAGGACCGCCAAGGTGACCAAGAGACCACTGGGGCTAAAGCCATTATCGCAAATGACCATGCTCTGGCGAAGGCATTGGGCAAGCTCGATGGCAAGGAGCTCAACGACGCCTTCAAAGCAATCTATGAATTGCTAGGCAATTCTACCAATAGGAGAAAAATTTTCATCAACAAGTTGCCAATCCCATGCGCGAAGGAACTGAAAAGTGAAGCGGGAAAGCACGATGGTAAGTTGGATACCTTCATTGGATTGTATGAGAAATTTTTAGCACTGAACAGATTTTGCACAGAACATAAATTTATATGCACAGAAAAAGAATTTGCTTAAATCAATAACATGATTAATGAAACCGCATGCTTTAAATTAATAGAAAAATCAATGCTCGCTTTCTTCGCGGCTGGATCGGCGAAAGAAAAAACATTTGTCGGATATATACTCTTTAAGTTCCTTTTATGATTCATTGCAAGCATTGTATGGTAAAAGAAGTTTGGTTTATAATTGCATGTCAGATTTCACTCCGAATGAAAAATATGACGAACTTTTACAGTACTTTGGTGAAGCAGAAAGCAAAGGAAAGCAGGTTGCAAATCTCAAAAAGCTATTGGGAGATATACGAAGCATAAACGACACTGTTAAACAGGAATATCCAAATAAATTTATAGACCTTTGACAAAAAGTTGACAGAAAAGTTTTGCAAAAAATTAGTGGCATATTTTTCTAAAAATGAACATGAATCACAAATGTGGATGATCTTCAAGGTGATGGATGCAAATGTGTCATTTTTGTGAGGGTATTTCGGTCTTGTGCTAATTTTCCGTTGTGGGAACTTGATAGTTGGACAAGCGTATTTTCGTATGTGGCCATCGAAAAAATAAAATCTTTAAATAAAAATTCGAACGAGACGCCTATCATAAGTAATCAAGCGAAATTGCTAGGCCAGATAGTCAATTTGCTAGAGTTAATTGATCGTAATGAAATAGGTGACATGGTGGAAATTTTAAAAATTGCCAAAAAGCATTCACTATCTTTCGAAGATCTATTTCCGCCTAATCATAAACTTTCCGCTGAAACTTCTGTAAAATTGATGGAGGCCGTTAATAAAGAAAATGATGCTGCCTTGAAAAACTTTTGCTTGGAGGAAATAAAGCAAAGATTGAGGCCTAAAATTGAACTGGCAAATGGTGGAGATCAAGCTGTGGTAGACGAAATTCTTGATCTTGTAAAAAACCGCGACCGCGAGGCATTTACCAAATTATGCGATGAAATTCTTGGATTTGGAGAGACCGTAAAAGGATGTATCGAAGAAAAAATCAACAAATGCATCGGCAACGAAGCAAACATCGCATCTTGGACATAAATGGAATACTTGGGTTCTCGCTGAATAATATCCTGTGTGATAATGCATCACGGCAGATAGAACAATTAAAAACAAGCATAAAAACGGCAATTAATGCCGGCTTGAAGGAATTAAATCTGAAAGCTGTTAAATATATAGAAGAAAAAACTAAATATATAAACGAGAAGACTAAAATTGGTACATTCGATTAGATTTCCACTGGCAATCGGTTTACCCTTCAGAGATTACATCGATCGATTGATGGTGTAATAGGGGAATTTTCTAGTTATTTAGAAAAACTTGAGATCGCCAACCTGAGCAACACAGATAAAATGGGAAAATTCAGGCGTTCACCGAAAGATGCCATGGATGATGATGCATCACGGCAGATAGAACAATTAAAAACAAACATTCAAAAGGTGGCCCGTTCCAGACTTGAGACATTCGATAAGATTGTCTTTCACCAAAATGCTACCTTTGACATTGCCTAGAATCAATTGATTTTATTATATGATTTTTTGCGAGCACCTAGGATTAATAACCTAAGCAACACAGACAGAAAAGGACCACTTGGGTTCTCGCTGAATGATCTCCTGGGAGAAGAAGGCAGGAAGAAATGAAGAGACAAAGTGAAGATTGCGATTGTCGAAACAACTAATCGCTTGGATAAAGATATCCCTAAGCGTGCTTTTGCCGATCCATTCGAGATTATTTGCAAAAATTTGGAATCAACGGGGGCGATCTGAACGAACAGGAGCGTAAAGCCTTGGGCTTTGGCAGTACTTCGACTTGAGCGTTTTGATCACCGGTGAGGCCTGTATATTTAGCTGGCGGTTGCCGCGGGTGCATTTTTGTGAAAAAATTCACACAATTGCACCTTCATCTTGATTTTCGGTCGGTCGCAATTTACACTATTATCGTTTTTTACACGGGAGGGATAAAATGGAAGAAGGAACTCCAACAATTGAAACGACGGGAACTAATCCGACAGATCTGACTACAGGCAGTAGATCGGCCCCAGGCATGCAACCGGGAACACCTTCGGACAAATTGCGAACAGACTCCAGCCCCGGCGCGAAGATTGGCAAAATATTAGTCTGAACGAGCGTATATGTAACAATTTAAGTGCAGAAACGAAAAGTAAGCTTAATGCTGCTGGTAAAGTCGAGGTCAAATGGTACACAAAATTGGGATTGAAGTTGGATGCGTTTTGGGACGCGATTTTTGCAAGAGGAGACCATAAGGAAAATTATAGAAATGCCAAGGGAGAATGGAGGGCCGAAGCTGTGATCACACACCAAAAGTTTCTCGATAATCTGGCGAAAGCATTGGCAAGCTTGATGGCCAGGAGCTCGAAAACGCCCTCGAAGTGATCTATGAATTACTAAGCGGCAATTCTACCAAGAGAAGAGATTTTTTATCAACAAATTGCTAATCCCATGCGCGCAGGAAGTAAAAACTGAATCGGAAAAGCAGGAAGGTGGGTTTCACAAAGAAATTTTCTTTGGAAAGTGTAACAAATATTCAGATCTAAACAAGTTTCACTTGACCCATGGCATAGAATTCATGCACAAAGAGTATGAGCAGCTCACAGACATGATTGAAGATGCTAGGGTCACAACCGCATACCAGAAATGAAGAGATGAATCAATTCTTGCTTTTTTGAGGCTGAGTCAAAGGAAGACAAAAAGAAATATTTGTCGGACATTGACCTTTTGGCTCCTCTCATTGGACTTGAAAGCCTTTATGATAAAAGAGCTCCGGTTTATGAATGTATGTCAAATCTCACTCCAAATGAAAAATTCAATAAATTTTGAGGGTGCTTTGGTGAAAACAGAGGAACCCAGGTTGATAATCTCAAAAAACTATTGCAAAATGTACAAAGCATAAACGATACCGTTAAACAAGAGGGTCCAACTAAACTTGTAGCAACATGTGACGGAAATTTTGCAGAAAATTTTGCGAAAAGCTGGATGAATATTTTTCTAAACCTGAAAATGATCCCCAAATGTGGGGGTTACTCAAATTGATCAACTCAATCGCCTACAATGGAACGTTTTTCATAGCTGTGATGAATGTAATTGTTGATTACAAGAGAGGTGCTGATAATTGGATGAGTATTCCGAATCGTTTGGTCATGAAAAAAAGAAAATCTTGAAATGGAAATTCGAACAAGACATCCATCTCAAATGAGCAGGTGAAATTGCTATTCCAGGCAGCCAATTTGTGACAGTTCATCGAGCGTAACAAAATAGACGACATCGTGGAATTTCTAAAATTTGTCGAAAATAATTCACTATCTTTCGAAAGTATATTTCCACGGAATATTGCACTTTCTGCTGCAATTTGCATAAATTTGATGGCAGACGTTAATTAAGGAAACGATGATGACTTGGAAAACTTTTGCTTTGAGGAAATAAAGAAAAGAACGCCCAAAATTGAACAGGCAAAAAGTAGAGATCAAAAGGCGATGGACGAAATTCTTAAATGTATAAAAGATCTCGATGGTGACACATATCCCAAATTATGCAGTGAAAATTCTAAGTTTGGAGGAACTGCAAAAGGATGTATCAAAGGAGAAATCGACAAATGCATCGGCAAGGCAACATACATTTTATCTCTAAAAGAACTGTTCTGTACTTTGGAAAATTTGGGAATCGCCGACCTGAACTCCCCAACAGAGAAAGGAAAATTTGAGTTTTCGCTGAATGATATCCTGGGTGATAATGCGGGAAGTCAGATAGAACAATTAAAAACAAACATAAAAACTTCAATTAATGCCAGTTTGGAGGCACTCACTAAGACTGTTAATAACTATTTAAGTTTTATTAAAGATCATTTCGATACTGCAAGAAAAATTAGGACATTATTGCGTCTTTTGGAAAATTTGGGAATCGCCGACCTGAGCACCCCGGCCGAAAAAGGACCATTTGGGCTCTCGCTGGAAGATATCCTATGTGATGATACGCAGACATTAAAAGACAAAATGAAGGCTGCGATTGTCGAAACAGCTAATCGCTTGGATCAAAATACCCCTGACCGTGTTTTACGACTGGCATATCTTCGAGAATTTTTGCCCAAATTTGGAATCAAAGGGGACGATCTGAAGGCACGGGAGCGTGAAGTCTTGGGCCTCGATGGTACTCCGGCTTGAGTATTTTGATCACCGGTTAGACTTGTATATTTAGCAGGCGGTAGCTGGTGCATTTTTGTGAAAAAATTTACGTAATTGCACTTTAATCTTGACTTTCGGTCAGTCGCAACTTATACTATTACCGTTTTT
>JAISRG010000084.1 GCA_031273725.1 Puniceicoccales bacterium | reverse complement strand
GTAACTTTTCGCACGGCCGAATTTGGCTTTTTCGGTGTTCGCGTCATCACCTGGATACATGTTCCCCGCCTAAACGGATTTTGATCGAGGGACGGAGCTTTAGTTTTCGCAATCTTTCGAACGCGAGGTCTTTTTATCAACTGATTAATTGTCGGCATTTAATTATCCCTATTTACTTTTTCTTCAATTTCCATGTGAGTAGAATTAAAAGTCTCCGATAAAGCAAGTATTTTTTACGGAAACCATATTTTTCCTATATGGTGACGTCAAAATCAAGCCAGCAAAAGCATAGGGCAACATAAATTTTATGGTACACTTGGGCCAAATTTCATTTTTCTCATAGCATGTTGCACTCGGATGTGATATCACAAAATATTATGGAAACATTTCCATCTTGCGAGGGTCTGCCATGCACGATTCCGTGATATGGCGTCACTACGTTCGCTTTCACTTACCGATGTTGGGGAATCCGAAATCATTTCAATGTTTCTATTGTCATTCGTAACGATGTATTTGTCGGTTATGGTAACCGACGTGCAATAGCCCTCGTGGATTCCATCGTTGGATAATAAATCCTTCCCAAAGCTCTTGTATGCGAATCCCTTTTCCGCCACCAATTCAATTATTGTCCGCACAATGTCGACCTGGCTACCGGCATGAACTGGATATTTTTTCAATTCTTCATTAAAACTTTTTCCGTATATGATTAGTGGAACAGTCCATCCGTCGAATAAAGAAAATTGTAACTTTCGATGTTTGCGAGAAAAATGATCCCCGACTATTATAAATATAGCATCGTCGCTAAGCTTTTCCATCGCATTTATAAAGTCCCCCACGCATCTATCCGCATACCAGGCATGGCCAAGATATTTTGTCTTTTTTTTATCGTCGACAAATTTAGCGATATGTTCCAATGGAACATTTTCGTCGATTAGATTAATGGTATAGGGAGGATGGTTTGAGGTTGTCAAAATTAAGTTGAAACTATCAATATTTGGACGAAATTTCTTTCCTATGAACGCAAATAAATTCTTGTCGTTAATGCCCCATTCATTCCCTTCGTAAACTCCCATCACATCTCCGCCATAGCAATGCTTATAGCCGTGTTTTGGAGCAAATCGATCTATGCGCTGCCAGCTCAAATATCCAGCATAGTAGAAATTTGTCTCATATCCCAACCTTTTAAATAGAGACCCCACGGATAGTTCACAATTTTTCAGCCCTTCTTCGTGGCAATTAATTGGAAAGCCCATGTTGGGGTAGTTACACATCTGTACGGATATGGCAGATATTGTTCCCTGCCCAACTGGAACAAAATTTTTGAAATATAAGCCTTCCTTCGCCAATCTTGCAAGGTTCGGACACAGGTTCAATTCGGCGTTTTCTGGTAAAAATGGCCAGTTGTCCTGGCTTTCCATAACTATTAAAAAAATATGCTTTGGTTTCCTGGATAATTTGGCACCATTTGCTACGCGAGAAATAAACTCGTCAACATCGTCGGTCGGAGAGCCCAAAAGTCTCAGTGCCGCTTGCACATTTTCACGGGAACATGATTCTAGTACGGACTCGATGTAACCCATGTGCATGAAATCTCTCCATGCAAAATATATGGCGTAATACGCATTTGGAACACATTTGTTGAGAAATTCATTACCCGTTATGCTAACATCAATTTGTTGGAGAGGGCGTCGGGACACTGACCCGCGAGCTGCGGCGATTAGGAATAGGCCCATCAATGAGGAAAAAAATAACATGGAAAAAACACTTTTATGTTTTCCAAGGGAAGCCCACGAAAGCAGTTTCCGGTAAAAAAATATCAGGCAAATTGATACGAGTATCACCATTGCCGATATGGCAAATAAATTGTAGCTTTTCCTAATCGTCGACAAAACTGCCTTTTGGTCGTCAAATAGGAAATTAAAAAACCAAAAATCAAATCTATCATTGTATTCTTTAAAGTATCCAATCTCGATTACGGCCAAGGCAACCGTCATGCATGTAAACAATGAAACGGTGAATTTAAAATATTTTGATAATTTTTTTTGCAGTGTCTCAGATTTACAAAAAAATAAAGAAACGATAAAAAACGGAAAGATCAACATGCCTCCGATGCGGCAATCGAATTGCCATACTCTTCTTATAAACATCGACAGATTGTATGGGGTCACACCATTCAATAAATGTGTAAAAGATGCCACAAGAGAAACATGGGAAAGCCCCAAGACAAATAGTATAAATGCAAAGGAAATCACAAATACTGACCACAGGTTTGTAAAGGGTTTCTCTGCATTTAAAGAGCTTTTTTTCATGATTTAATCGCCAACGGTCATGGTATTGTTTCTGATGCTTTTGCTGTACTGTTGCAGAAATGCCTTGGTGAAATTCTCCAGATTTTCTTTTTTCATAAAATATCTCGGATCGTTGATTAAGATTTTTTCCAAAAGATTCGGATTGTCAATTAAATTATTTTCCAGGAGAAAATCTGACCTTTGGTAAAACCCAACAACATTTTCACCATCAAATTTGCACACAAAATCTTTCGTTACCAGCTGATAAATGCCATTTTTGTAGCCTATGGCAAATCTTGGAGCGCTCCGGTCAAATAGGCTAGAACCAAATGCAAAGTAATTATGTTTGCTACCGACCAGATCCAAAATCGATGGCATAATATCAATTTGCTGCGCAACTTCGCTGGATCTTCCGACCAACTTACCATTTGGGTCGAAAAATATTATCGGAATGGAATAGCCTCCAAGGGTATTTTTGTAATATTTTTGCTGGGGATCGGATATGTGATCGGCAACCAAAACAAACAGCGTATCTTTGTACCAATCCATTTGTTCTGCCGTTTCGAAAAATTTCCGCAGTGCATAGTCTGTGTAAGCTATGAGTTCCCGTTGCTTGCCATCGCCATTGGGAAATTTTCCGTGTAACCGCTGGGGATATAGGAATGGATGATGGGAGGATAATGAAAATAAAACCGATAGAAAAGGTTTTTTTGTTTTGTCCAATTTCTTTGCAACAAACTGAAAAAATTCTTCATCATATACGCCCCAACCGCTAATATCCGAAGACGGACCATCGTAGTCATTTTGGCAATGATATTCGTCAAACTGCGCCTTATTCGCTAGGCTACCGAAGTTGCAGGAATTACTTCTCCCGCCGTAGAAAAATAATGTTTTATACCCATCTTTCTTTAAAATTGACGCCAGCGAATTTACATCATTTTCAGCATAGGCACTTGTTATGTACGACACATCAAATAGTGGTGGGATGCTTAATATTATTGACGTTAGTCCATCTATGGATGTTGTCCCATTGGCAAACCCATCAAAAACATAACTTTTGTCTGTGAGCGAATCAAGAAATGGAGAGAAGGTTACGTTTGGAAATTCCTTGAATTCTGCATCGAGCGCTCCAATGTGCTCCGCCGAAAAACTTTCCAAAATGATTATAAACACATTTTTACCCAGAAAATCCACACACGTATCACAAAATTTTCCATGTTCATGCTTGGGTGATATCTTTGCCAATCTGTCATCGCCATCGGCAAAATATTCGCATCGTGGCAGATTTGCTCTCTTTCTAGTGTGAAAAATATTAAAGGCCGAATTGTTAACTAGGCACGTAGTTCGTATGCTGGGAGCATAAATGTTAGAATCCACCGGTTTTAATGGCTTACGCTGCAAACCTCCGCGGACACATACGATTAGCAAGGCGATGGAAATACAAAAATATACAAAATACCATTTACTAATTTTATCGGTTTTGTTTGTTAGGCTAAATTTGAGAGATGCAAGAACCAAGGCGCATACCAGTATCAGGCCACCAAGAACTACATACCAATATCCCACCAACATATGGGCATATATGGATGCACTTTCCGCTAGCAGCACGGACTGCCCAAATATTTCTCCCGACATCCTTTTGAACGTGAAAGAATAATATTTCGCGTCTATGATGTTGACCAGCAAGGCTAGGAAATTGGCCATGAAAAACCAGATTGTGGCAAAGACATTAAAAATTTTTTTGGAACGGAGCTTAAAAGGTAATGACCAAAATCCCCAAACTGGCAGGTTAAAAATTGCAATGGTTGCCAAGTCAAATCTTATTCCCGCGACAAATGCTTTGAAAATATGCCATGGGGATTCGCCGACAAAAATTTTATGATTGCAGCAAAAAAACAAAAAACGTGCCCCGGAAAAAATTGCAAGCAAAGCAACCAATTTACACAGTAGCGTTTTCCAATATTTTTTTTGATCATTTTTATGTTGCATACTCAACTTGATTTTCCAAACTTTCAGTGGAGGGTTAACGAAAATTCTTCACATGCAAAGGAAATTTTTTAGAAGATTGCTAAGGTTATGCATAATTTTTTTATGGCGATATATTGTTAATCCATTGAGCTACTCCATTAGTGGCATGCGTTTCATGCGCCATGAACGGCCGTTCCGGGTAGAACTTGTCTGCGGGATAGTGATTTTGCCCATTTGTTTTTGGTTCCTTGGTTGGAGCTGGAAGTTTTTGCTTCTGACCGTTGATTTCTTCATACTGCTGATAGCTGAATGTTTAAACACTGCCGTCGAATCTGTTGTGAATTTTGCATCTCAAAACAAGAAATTTTCCCTCGCCAAGAAGGCTAAAGATACCGCCAGTGCGGCGGTTTACATTGCCCTTTGCAATATCATAGTATCGGCCATCTTTATTGTTACGGTTAAATAATATTGGTGCAACAATTTGATGGTAAGTTTATTTTAATCAAAGTACGACGACACTCCTGCTTGACGCAAAAAAGGACATTGGAAGCGTTCATGGAGACAGGCATTTCCGCAGGATTTTCTGGGCTATCGGTTTACGTTTAACAAAAACTCTGTGTTTGTTTTGGTTTTTTTAATGCGCTGGATTAACATCTCCATGGCATCGGTCGGCGGAATACCCTTTATGGCGCGTCGCAATGCGTAGACCTTTTCCATTTCCTCTGGATGGTAGAGCAATTCCTCTTTCCTTGTGCCACTTTTCTCGATATTTAATGCTGGGAACATCCGTTTGTCGACAAGGCTTCTGTCAAGGTGTAGTTCCATATTCCCCGTTCCCTTAAATTCTTCGAAAATCACTTCATCCATGCGGCTTCCCGTTTCCACGAGTGCGGTTGCTAGAATTGTCAGGCTTCCTCCACCTTCAATATTCCTTGCGGCTCCAAAAAATTTTTTCGGTGCCTGGAGAGCATTGGCATCAACACCACCAGACAGCAATTTACCACTGCTTGGTTGTTCCGTATTGTGAGCTCGCGCAAGCCGCGTGATCGAATCCAGCAGAATGACCACATGTTTCCCTGCTTCCACTTGCCTACGAGCTTTATCGATCACCATGTCAGCCGCATGCACATGATTATCCGTGGACTCGTCGAATGTCGAACTGATGATTTCGGCATTTGCAACCTGCCGACGAAAATCAGTCACCTCTTCGGGTCTCTCATCGATGAGCAATATGATCAGCTTAACATCAGGTCGATTCTTCGAAATGGCATTGGCTATCCCTTGCAGCAGGACAGTTTTTCCGGTTCTTGGGGGAGCAACAATTAGTCCACGTTGCCCCAGGCCAATGGGGGTCAGAATGTCGATTATGCGCATGGAAACGTTATCCCATTTCGTATCACCAGCACATTCCAAAAATAGCCTCTCCGTCGGATAAAATGGGACCAGATCTTTAAATTTTGGCAGATTGCCTGTCAGCGTTGGATCACTATCCATTATGCTTTTAATTTTTAGCACGAATGGACATGTGGAGTTTTGAGCTGGTGGGTGTAGGTAAGCAACGATATCTTGTCCGCGACGTAGCCCATATTTTTGGATTAAAAATCTAGGGATGAATGCGCTCTGTGGGCGGATTCTATAGTTATCGCAGGCGTATACCAATAAACCATCACCTCCTTCTATGGTTTCCATTGCTCCTCTGGCAATGATGGGTATTTTTTCTTCAAACTTTTTTGCCACCAGTAATTCGAAGAGTCTATGGCTACTTTTGATGCCCTCTTCTACGCTGCTACCATAGGCCGAAATGTCTTTCATTGGCAATGTCGCACGGGCTTCATAGGTTTCATTAAAATCAAAATGTGGAGCATCAAAGTTTACATTTTCATCGGCAAATTTTGCCAGCGTATCGAAGGAACTTAGGCACTCCATTTCTTTGATCAGTCCACTTGAAAGTTGACCAATTCTTACTGTCCTGGCAAATCGTTGCCGGTTTTGGCCACTATTTTGCTGGTGTTTGAAATTTTGATTATTGTTGTGGTTGTTTTTGCCGTTATCCCTACCATAGCGTCCTCCGCCATTTTGAGAACGATTTTCACCGTTTCGTGGTCTATCGCCATTATTGCGGTGATTTTGTTGCCTTTGGGGAAATCTATGCGTTGCGTTCGACGGCGACTGTTCTTCAACCTGGGTAGAAAAATTTTGCCTATGGGAGTTTTTCCTTTCGAAATCGCCCGTGGGCGCAGATGATAGGTCATCTTCAACTGCTGCATTTGAATGATTAGGAGACCAAACCCCATTGGATGTATCGTGAACATCTACATAATTCTGACTTTTGGACTCATAACCACTATCCAAATCAGTCGAAAATCTTTCGGGAACATGGCCATCGTCAGCATTTGAACCGACCGATTCTGGTATTTCTGAAGTATTTTGTTTGCGCTTAATCGATTTGACGGGCGATTTCCGTCTGCTTTTTTTAATTTCGTGATTTTCACCGTTAGTAAGTTCAGTATCCATAGAAATTTGAATTTTTATAATAATCGAAAGCCATGCATCAAAAATTGCGAACACATCCATTCTATGTGTCAAATCCTTGTTCTAGCGAATGCGAATATGCATGGAGATGATGTCCACACTGCATACTTGTATGGCATTGTCGAGTATTTTTTGAAAAATTTATGAAATTTCAAGATTATAAAATCTTGTCTTTCTCCATCGGGCATATTTATATGGTTGCCATGTATGTAGGATGTAAACAGTATGACTTCGATCGGATAGAATTGTTTTGGCAAAGGTTTTGGGATGAACACAAAACCTTCTGCGTCCAAGAAGATCCATCCAAGGAAAAATACTACGTTTTAGATATGTTTCCCTATCCGTCGGGCGCAGGATTGCACATCGGCCACCCAGAAGGATATACCGCATCCGATATTTTAGCTAGATATAAACATGCGAAAGGATATAATGTACTACATCCCATGGGCTGGGATGCTTTTGGACTCCCAGCGGAACAGCATGCAATCAAAACTGGTATCAACCCAGCCACCAATACCGCCAATAACATCGCAGTCTTTAAAAAGCAAATGAAGCGAATTGGATTTGCCATCGACTGGGATAGGGAAGTTAATACCACCGACCCCGGTTATTTTAAGTGGACCCAGTGGATATTTTTACAACTTTTTAAACATGGGCTGGCATATGTGGACGAATGTCCCGTTTGGTGGTGCGAAGAGTTAAAATCAGTCCTGGCGAATGAAGAGGTCATAAACGGGCGGTCCGAGCGGGGCAATTTCCCAGTTGTTAGAAAAAATTTGAGCCAGTGGGTTTTGAGAATAACGCGCTACGCTGACAAATTGCTTGAAGGGTTATCGGATATCGATTGGCCAGATTCGACAAAACGTCAGCAAATAGCTTGGATAGGGAAATCGGAAGGAGCAAATATTCATTTTAAAATTGATGGCCACAACGGAGAGATCTGCGTATATACCACCCGTCCGGATACCATTTTCGGAGTAACATTTCTCGTCCTTGCCCCGGAACATCCGCTCGTTGAAAAGATTGTTGCTCCAAAATTTGCAGATGCCGTGAAAAAGTACATTGAAGATAGTAAAAAGAAGAGCGACCTGGAACGAACGGACCTGGCAAAATTTAAAACTGGAGTCCAAACGGGGGCATACGCCATAAATCCTGCAAATGGTAAAAAAATGGAAATTTGGGTCGCCGATTACGTACTATTTAGCTATGGAAGTGGTGCAATCATGGCGGTCCCCGGGCATGACAAACGGGATTATGATTTTGCGTCAAAATATGGCATTGCGATAACCCAAGTGATCGATGGCGGGTCCGGAGATAGTCAATTGCCATATGTCGGCGATGGAGTTCTGATAAATTCTGGAGAGTTTGATGGAATTCAGTACGAAGAAGCCAAAGGAAAGATTGTATCGTGGTTGCATAAAACCAAACAAGCTGATTTTTCTCAAAATTACAAACTGCGGGATTGGTTATTTTCTCGCCAAAGATATTGGGGAGAGCCCATTCCAATAATCTGGATCCCAGAAAAAGATTACAGAGTAGCGGTCGCCAATGACAAATTTTATTTCAAAGAATTTTTACCGGATGAACCCGTTTCCAACGCCAAGGATGGGCAGACATACTGTGCTTTGCCGCTTTGTATGAGCCATTTGCCACTGACTTTGCCTCCAACGGACAACTATCTGCCTTCCTCGGATGGGGAAAGTCCGCTTGCAAAAATACACTCTTGGTTGAATGTCTATGTAAACGTCGAAACCGGGCAGATTGTCCCATCGGAGGATTTTGATGAAAAAAACAAAAATTCTTCTTGGATTCTTGGTCGTCGGGAAACCAATACGATGCCCCAATGGGCTGGATCTTGTTGGTATTATCTAAGATACTTGTCGCCCCATTGCGAAACCAATATCGTTGATCCGAAAGCTGTAAATTATTGGCAAACACCGGATTTTTACATAGGAGGAGCGGAGCACGCCGTTTTACACCTTCTGTATGCAAGATTTTGGCACAGGTTTTTGTTCGACATAGGAGCTATTAACACGGAGAAGGAGCCATTTAAAAGGCTGTTCCACCAGGGCATTATCCTCGGCGAGGACGGAACGAAAATGTCAAAAAGCCGAGGAAATGTTATTAATCCCGACGAAATCGTGAAGCATTATGGGGCAGATGCCCTGAGACTATACGAAATGTTCCTTGGGCCACTGGATATGATGAAACCGTGGAGCACGAAAGGCATAGAAGGAGTTTCTCGGTTTTTGAAAAAAATTTGGAATGAATATGTGGATAGGGACGGAAATAGCAGAAGTTTTCAAAATAATTTGTCCGACGAATGCCAAAAGGTTGCCAATGAGACCATTAGGAAAGTCGGAGATGACATCGAAGGACTAAAGTTTAATACGGCGATTTCACAAATGATGATATGCCTAAATTCCATACAAAAAGCAGGTGGATTCGACGATGCCTCCGCAAGGAATTTCCTAAAAATTTTAGCACCATTTGCCCCTCATATTTCCGAAGAATTATGGGCAAGACTCGGAAACAGCGGAAGCATCTACGACGCCAGTTGGCCGGAATATGATAGTTCAAAAATGATACCGACTTCCCAAAAGATTATCGTTCAAGTCAATGGAAAAATGCGAGCTGAACTTGTGGTTGATGACATAAACATCCCGGAAAATGTAATTTTTGAACTCGCCATGCGTAACGGGAATGTTCAAAAATATATTGCTAATAAAAAAATGGTCAAAAAGGTTTATGTTGGTGGAAAAGTTGTTAATTTTGTCGTTGAATAATTTTTAACGTGAACCTCTTTCGAAGATATGTCTTTTGGGAAACTTTTATCGTTTTTTGCATGGCGATGGGTTTGTTTGTTGGCATATTGCTGGTGGCAAATGCCATGCGTGACGTGGTGGAGTGGATCACGATGGGACGACTAACGTGTCTGGAAGCTTTTCAATTGCTGTGTATTCTTACCCCCTCTGCCCTTTCACATGCGCTCCCACTTGGCATAATGGCAGGAATATTGATCGTAATAGGCCGAATGTCGTCCCATAACGAGATACTTGCAATGAAAAGCGTCGGAATGAGTTTGTGGGAAATTACACAACCAATATTCGCATTGGCACTGGCACTAACACTTCTTGCCGCGTACATCAACCTATACTATGCCCCCGATTCCGTCAGCAGATATAGGCAATTTTTTAGTGATATCATACGGGAAAAGCCGATGCGATTTATCACCCCCAAGATATTTAATGACTATTTTTCGGGCTACGTGATATACGTCGATAACCTGGCCGATGGTAATTTTAATAATATGAAAATCTGGCGATTCGACGAAAAGAATTCATTGAACACCTATATTTCTGCTAAAAATGGACGGATAATATTTGAGGAGGCATCGAATACATTTTTGTTGAAACTAAACGATGGAGACATAGAAAAATTCGACGCCAGTGACCTTGAAGCTGATTTTCAAAAAGCCCCGAAGGTTATTTTCTTTCAAAATATAACCATTGATTTGCCGGCAAAGGAATTCCTGGGGACTCCAATTCACATTTCTAAAAAATTTCACCGAATGACGTTAAATGAATTGCTGGCCGCAAAAAAAGACTTAAATCTTAAAAAGGATGCGATTTCCTACGACAATGTTCGCCACCAAAAAACACTCATAAATATGCAAATTAGCAATAACATTGCCAATGCACTTGGCATACTGACCATGACTTTGCTTGCCATTCCCCTTGGGATGAAAGTTCACCGAAGGGATACGGCATTAAATATTGCCGTAGCGTTGTGTTTGTGCGTGGGATATTATTTTGTAATGGCGATGTTTTCTTTGTTTGGAGATCGTCCCCGCATGCGGCCTGATATTTTGGTCTGGATACCAAATGTAATATTAGCAGGATTGGGGGCATTCCTATTCCGTCGCGCATCACAACATTGATTACCATGGTAACGAAAAATTTAGGAGAAATACATAAAAAAAATGTGGTTGTCGGATTCGATGGTTTCGTCGACACGATAGTCCATGCCGTTGACGTGCGCGATGGCGAAAAATATACAAGGATTGAAACGA